>DATCWN010000148.1:0-12407 GCA_036566285.1 Hanamia sp. | reverse complement strand
TGCCAATGAGGTATGATAATAAATCGCGTTGATCTATATCAATGTGTGAATGGGGAATGGTGAATGGTGGATGGTTATTGAATAGCCAATAAGGATTTGCACAAATAAAACTTTAGATAATAAACTGGTTAACAATCTATCACAATCATTATCTCATTTAAAACTTACGTCATCATTTTTCTTTATTATAATTAAATTCCAATAGAACCAACCGTACTAATACGTTTCTTACAATAGAATATTTACGAGAAATACAGTAAATACATCGTTTGAAAAAATGGGCAATAGTGCCCTTTGTAGAAATCATATAGGGGCTATCTTTGTTCCAGAAGTTGATTGATGTTGTGGTAGGCATTAATCAAAAGAATATCCAAATATCCATTCGAAAAGCAGAATCTATCCAAGTTCCTTAAAAAATCGATGAAATCCAATATCAGTCAACTTCTACTTTTGTTTGTCCAATATCATCTCTTTGCGAAAAGTAAAGAGGAAAAAATAAAACCAGATTTATTTTGAAAATGATTCATCCAAGATTATTTCAAAAATAAAAAGAATCATCCTTATGAAAACCGAAAGTATCACTAGGAAAACCATATCCGATCCTTTCAAAACCTGAAAACTGAAACCAGAAAATTATTTACTGGAAAAGGTCCCAAGGAATCTGCTAAATAGCAGGTAAAAAATTGACTTCCGCAATAAAATGCGGAAGTTTTTTTATGCTAATCCTACAAAATTTCTATTACTGAAATTGTTATAAAACACTGAGGCGAGAAAACTTATTGAGTTTATTTTTCACCGCTTAAAAGGATGCAGCATGAGACTACCATGTATAATAATAAGTAACTGGTTTAACTCACAAACTCCATTATTTTCACATTTGCACCTTAGTTAGTGTCCGGCCCCCCAACCAAACCAATCGTTGCCATTAGCAAAAATTAATAAGGCAAAGAGAATGACCATTCCTGCGATTTGCGCATATTCCAAGAATTTGTCGCTCGGTTTTCTTCCTGTAACCATTTCAACCAAAGTAAACACTACGTGGCCACCGTCTAAAGCCGGAATAGGCAATAGGTTCATGAATGCTAAAATAATGGAGAAAAACGCGGTTATTTTCCAAAAGGCTTCCCAGTTCCAGCCATAACTCGGAAAGATGGAAGCCATCGCTTTGAAGCCTCCAACTCCTTTATAGGCGCCGGTATCAGGGTTCAGGATTAATTTAAATTGTTGGATATAAAAATCCAACTGCTGCCCGGTTTTCTTTACGCCTGCGGGAAATGAAGCCAGCAAATTGTATTTTTTTGTCTCCAGTTTTAAAATGCCAAGGCTATCGGCCTGCGCTTCATCAATTACATAAAAACCAATTTTGCCCGCAGTATCCACAAGCACACGCGTGCTGATGGGTTGTTGATTTCTGATAACAGTAAGTGTAACGCTATCACCTTTCTTATCATTAAGTATAGGCGCCACTTCATCAAAAAACTGAACCCCAACAGAATCTATTTCAACAATTTTATCAAATACCTGCAAACGTTTCGGGTTTGAATTGGAAGGATCCTGGCTAAAACCTGCTATTACAATTGGCATCCGGGGCTGTATTAACGAAGTTCGTTTCCCCTTTTTTTCCACCAATTGCTCAATCATATTTATCGGGATATTGATGGTTTCCTCTTTGCCATTTCTTTCCAAAACTATTTGTTTGCCAAGCAATATTTTCGCAGGCAAATCATCAAAATATTTTACAGGCTCACCATTTACGGATTGTATTTTGTCACCATTTTGCAGCCCCATTCTGATCATCATACTATCGGTTACTGCAATACCGTATTTAGCATTTTCAATGGGTAATTTTGTTTCGCCCCAGGTATAAAGGATCATGGCATAAATGAAAAATGCCAGCAACACGTTCATCGTTACGCCGGCCAGCATTATGATAAGCCTCTGCCACGCCGGTTTACTCCTGAACTCCCACGGCTGTGGAGGTTGGGCCAATTGTTCTTTATCCATACTTTCATCCACCATGCCTGCAATTTTCACGTATCCGCCCAATGGCAGCCAACCAACCCCATATTCTGTGTCGCCCACTTTCTTTTTGAAAACAGAAAACCAGGGATCAAAAAATATATAAAATTTCTCAACACGGCACTTAAACCATTTCGCCGTAATATAATGGCCAAACTCGTGGACGATAACCAATATGGAAAGAGAAAAAATAAGATAGCCAGCTTGTAAGCCAACCGCTGGCCAATTTATTGCTAATAATGTCATAAAATGTTAGATGTACGGTGTGCGATGTACGATGTTTGAATTTATTTATGTTTTGTATTTTTTGCCTTTTCCCTTTTTTAGGGTTAGATGCTTTACATTTTTATTAAAGAAGCTGCGAAATTACGCGCCTCGCCGTCGCTTTCAAAATAATCTGCCAGATTTGGCTTTTCTATAAAATTTATTTTTTCCATGGACTTTTCAACCACGGCAGTAATATCTAAAAATCCAATACGATTATTTAAAAAAGCCCATACAGCAATTTCGTTTGCAGCATTTAAAATACAGGGAAGGTTGCCGCCCTTTTCCAAAGCCAGAGTAGCAAGACTCAGGTTGCGAAATGTTTTGATATCAGGTTCTTCAAAATTTAGTATTGACAATTTTCTGAAATCTATCCTCGGATTAGAGCTTGCCACGCGATACGGAAAACTAAGTGCATATTGAATGGGAAGCTTCATATCCGGCATGCCCATTTGCGCTTTCACACTGCCATCTTCAAACTGAACCATACTGTGTACAATACTCTGCGGATGAATAACTACCTGTATTTGATCGGGTGTAAGATTGAAAAGCCATTTCGCCTCTATCATTTCAAGCCCTTTATTCATTAGGGTTGCAGAGTCAATAGTGATTTTGGCCCCCATATTCCAGTTCGGGTGCTGCAAGGCATGATGCCTTTTTACATTCACTAAAAAATTAGGTTTTTTCCCCAGAAAAGGACCACCGCTTGCGGTTAAAATAATTTTTTCAATTTTATTTCTCGTTTCACCAACAAGGCATTGAAATATGGCCGAATGCTCACTGTCAACAGGAATAATTGGAACCCTTTTCTCAACCGCCATTTGCATTACAATATCACCGGCCACCACCAGCGTTTCTTTATTAGCCAGGGCAATCGCTTTTCCTTTTTCCAACGCTCTCAATGTAGGTTTCAATCCGGCAAAGCCAACGATACCGGCCAGCATCATATCATACGTGTCAAAATCCGCTACTTCTTCCAGCGCATTGGCACCGGCAAAAACTTTTATATCTTTTGGAATAAGAGCAGCTTTTACTTCTTCGTATTTATGCTCATCGCCAATAACCACCGCATTGGGTTTATATTTCAGCGCCTGCTCTATTAATAATTTATCGTTAGCATGTGCCGTTAAAATTTCAACTTCAAACAAATCCGGATTGGCGCCTATCACTTCCAATGCCTGCGTGCCTATTGAACCCGTGGAACCAAAAATCGCAATTCTTTTTTTATTCGTTTCTGCCATAGTTTTTCGTTAAACAATAAAAATCCTATCTTATTTTCCTACTGGAAAGTGGGCAATTTACTCCAATAATTTTTGTAAAGCCTCATTCACTTTCTTAAAACCAAATCGCATTAAAATTTCATTCATTACCAATTTGATTGATTCATTTTGAAGATTACCTATGGACCCTTCGTGCGTATGAGTGAGCTTCATTTCAGTTGTAAAGGAATTATTTTCTACTTCGGCGCCAATCTTTTTATAAGCATCACGCAATGGCATTCCCTGCAAAACCAACTTGTTCATCTCTTCTACGGTAAATAAATATTTATATTTTTCGTCAGAAAGAATCTCTTTTTTAACGTCAATATTTTCTATCATCAAAGTGGCCATCCTGATGCAATCTTTTAAATTTTTTATTGCAGGAAAAAGAGACTCCTTCAATAACTGCAAATCGCGGTGGTAGCCTGAAGGAAGATTGGTGAGCATCAATGATATTTCGTTGGGAAGCGATTGTATGCGGTTGCAATGTGCTCTGATCAATTCAAAAACATCCGGATTTTTTTTGTGCGGCATAATGCTGCTACCGGTAGTCAATTCAGCAGGAAATGAAATGAATCCAAAATTTTGATTCAGATAAAGGCAGGCATCCATGCTCAGCCTGGAAAGCGTGGCGGCAATATTTGCAAGGGCCTGTGATAAAAACTTTTCTGTTTTGCCACGAGTCATTTGCGCATACACCACATTGTAATTTAAATCGCCAAAACCTAATAACTGAGTAGTCATTTTTCGGTCAATAGGAAATGAAGAACCAAAGCCCGCTGCACTGCCCAATGGATTTTTATTAACTATTTCCCATGCACCGTGAAGCATAATCATATCATCGGCAAGGCTTTCTGCATAAGCGCCAAACCACAATCCGAATGAAGAGGGCATAGCAAGCTGAAAGTGAGTGTAGCCGGGTAACAGATAGTCTTTGTACTTTTCACTTTGAGATTGTAAAAGATTAAAAAAACCGGTAACCTCGTAAGTAATCTTTTCAATTTCGCTCCGTAAAAAAAGTTTGATATCAAGAATTACCTGGTCATTCCGCGAACGCGCCGAATGGATTTTTTTTCCGGCATCCCCCAACTTTTTGGTAAGAAGAAATTCTATTTGCGAATGAATATCTTCCACATCGTCATCCAATGAAAATTTTCCGGCGGTAATTTCTTTATAAACTTCTTTCAATGCTTTTTGCAATTCCACTAATTCATTATCCGCCAGCAAGCCAACACTATTCAGCATTTGAATATGCGCCAATGAACCCAACACGTCAAACGGTGCTAAAAACAAATCAAGCTCACGATCTTTACCCACCGTAAATGTTTCCACCGCCTTTAAAGTTTCTGTATTTTTTTGCCAGAGTTTCATTCGCTTTTATTTTCAGAATTATTTAATTCAACCGCAAAGTTTTGCAATAATTGAATATATTTTTCGATACCTTCTTTTATTTCATCTACAAAAATATATTCATCCGCAATATGGCTTCGTGCCGAATCGCCGGGGCCTATTTTCAAAGATGGGAAATTCATCAAAGCCATGTCAGAGCAGGTTGGAGAGCCATAAGAAGAAATACCCAGTTTAGTTCCAGCCATTACCAAAGGGTGATCCTTTTTTATTAAAGAGGGATTTAGTCTTACAGACCGCGGAATAATTTCACTCTTTATATTTTCTCTGATAGTGGCGATTATTTCTTCAAAAGAATACCATTCATTCACCCGTATGTCCACAACAAAATCACATTCAGACGGAACCACATTATGTGTTTTGTTGAGCGTATGTATTGATGTGACTGCTATGTGTACAGGTCCCAACATCGAAGATACTTTTGGGAATTGAAAAGTGCTTAGCCATTCAATATCTTTCATGGCAATATACAAAGCATTCACACCTTCATCCCGTGCAGCGTGGCCAGCCTTTCCATGCGCGATGCAATCCAGCACCAGCAACCCTTTTTCTGCAACCGCCATTTTCATTAATGTAGGCTCGCCTACAATAGCGCAATCAATTTTTGGAAGATGATTCAATAAAATTTCCACTCCATTTTTTCCTGAGATTTCTTCCTCTGCCGTACCTGCAAATATCAAATTGAAAGGTAATTCTTCTTCAAAAAAATAAATAAATACCGAGAGTAAAGAAACCAATGCGCCACCCGCATCATTGGAACCTAAACCGAATAACTTTCCATCTTTTTCTATGGGTTCAAAAGGGTTGAAAGTATAGTTTTTATTGGGCTTTACCGTATCATGATGAGAATTTAATAAGAGGGTTATTTTATCGGGATCAAAATTTTTATTCGTTGCCCATACATTATTCAAATACCTGTTCGCTTTTATATTTTTTTGCAGCAAAAACTTTTCTAAAATATCTGCAGTTTCATTTTCTTCTTTAGAGAATGAGGGGGTGGCAATTAATTGTTTTAATAAAGTAATGGCATCAGAAGAAATTTTCCCTAATGTTGAAGGTGAGATTATTTTTGTATCAGATGTTTTCATTTAATTTTTTTTTCAAACTCCACACCTCTTCAGATAAAGAGCCGTAAGAATGGAATATCTTTTATTTTTTCATCCTAATATTTTTGTACCGCTTTCTCCTTTTATCAAAAGAGATAATTTTGAAGAATTACCAATTACCACTTCCCCTACTCCATTATTAACTGCATCAAATGCGTTATCAATTTTGGGTAAGATACCCGCAAAAAGACTTTTGCTTTCTTTTAATTTTTGATACGCTGAAGCAGTTAAATTTTCCACCACCGAATTCTCATCTTTTATATCATTCAATACGCCATCTTTTTCAAAACAGTAAACTAATTTTACTTTATACAAATCTGATAAGGCCCCTGAAAGTACCGAGGCTATGGTATCTGCATTGGTGTTAAGGATATTGCTGTACCCATCATGGGTAAGCGATGCTACCACAGGGATTATATTATTATCCAAAAATAATTTCCACTTTTTTGAGTTGATTTCTTTCGCACTTATGTCTCCTGTCCATCCATAATCAATATTTTTTACAGGCCGCTTTTTGGCGGGCAACATATTACCATCCGCCCCGGTAACGCCAATAGCATCGCAATGCATGGATTGAAGAAGTGCGACTATTTTTTTATTCACCAAACCTCCATAAACCATCGTGACCAGGTCAATGGTTTCATCATTCGTGATCCTTCTTCCTTCATTATACACAGATTGAATGCCCATTTTTTCTCCAATCGCTGTAGCTATTTTTCCACCGCCGTGGATCAATATTTTTTTATCTTCTATTTCAGAAAATTCTTTGAGAAAAGAATGAAGGGCATCACGATTGTCAATGACATTGCCACCAATTTTAATGATGAAAAGAGTCTCTTTATTTTTTGCAATACCACTCATGAAAGACCTTTTAAGATATTGGCCAGCACTGCCTGTGCGGCCCAAACACGATTACCGGCTTCCTGAGTAATAATGCTGCTATCACTATCCAATATTTCATCACTTAGCTCCACGTTCCTGCGAACAGGAAGGCAATGCATTACTTTGGCATTGTTGGTTACAGACAATTTTTGGTTAGAAAGCATCCAGTCATTTTCTACCGGTATTATTTTTCCATAATCGTTATAGCTGCTCCAGTTTTTTACATACACAAAATCCGCATCTTTTAGCGCTTGTGCCTGATCGTTAGTAACGGTCGCATTTTGTGTAAACTTTTTATCTAACTCGTAACCTTTGGGATGGGCAATTATAAATTCAGCATTGTCCCACGCATTCATCCATTCAGAAAAACTATTGGCAACACACTGTGGTAATGACTTTACATGCGGCGCCCAGGTTAATACAATCTTAGGCTTCTTTTTATTTTTTAGAGGGAGGTGTTCTGTTATGGTAATAATATCCGTAAGGCTCTGTAAAGGATGCACCGTTGCGCTTTCCAAACTTATAACAGGCACACCCGAATATTTTGCAAACTGGTTGATAACTTTTTCTGCATAATCTTCCTCACGGCTTTTGAAAGAAGGAAAGGTGCGCAAGCCGAGAACATCAAAGTAATTTCCTAAAACAGGCGCGGCATCTTTTATATGCTCTACCGTGCTGCCGTTCATAATAGCGCCATCTTCAAATTCCAATTTCCAGCCATCTGCAGAAGCATTAAAAACCATCGCTTCCATTCCCAGGTTTTGTGCGGCTATTTGAGTGCTCAATCTCGTGCGCAAACTTGGATTTAAAAATAATAAACCGATCCTCTTTCCTTTTCCCAACAGATTATTTGACAAAGGATCGTTTTTAAAATCTAACGCTTTTTTTACCAACCCGGTAATATCATCAGCGTCTTTTACAGAAAGGAAATTTTTCAATACTTTTTTAAATTGTATGAATGAATAATCAATTAAGCATTTGCCTCTGCGGCTATATTTTTTGAATGCAATTCCAGAAATGAAACTTCTTCTCTTAAAGCATTCAAAAATTTATCCGCGTCCGCTTTGGCCAAAGCAAGAGAAGGCAATATGCGAATAACATTGGGTTTCGCATAGCCTGTAAATATTTTATGTTTTTGCAGAAGATTTTTTCTCAAATCTTTTAATTCTTCCGGAACATCAAAACCTATCATTAATCCTTTGCCACGTACGTTTTGTAAACTGGAAACCTTTTTAATTTCATGCATAAGATAATCGCCAACCTCTTTTGCATTTTCCATTAGTCTTTCTTTTTCCATAACTTCCAAAACCGCAATGGCGGCGGCGCATGCCAGATGATTACCGCCAAAAGTAGTTCCCAGCATGAAATGTTTGGGAGCAATTGCCGGTGAAATTGAAATGGCGCCAATCGGAAAACCATTGCCCATTCCTTTGGCCATTGTATAAATATCGGCGTTTATTTCTGCATAATCATGAGAGTAAAATTTACCGCTTCTTCCATAACCACATTGCACGGAATCGGCAATAAAAACCGCTCCGTATTCATCACAAAGACTGCGGATCAACTGCAAAAAGGATTTTGACGCAACCCTTATTCCGCCCACACCCTGTATGCCTTCTGAAATTACGGCACACACTTCTTTACCATGATCTTTAAAATAATCTTTGAGCGCTTCTTCATCATTAAAAGGAAGAAATACCACATTATCTGTTTCATTAACCGGGGCAATGATCGAAGGATTGTCGGTAGCGGAAACTGCAAGTGAAGTACGCCCATGAAAAGCATTTGAAAAAGCAATTATCTTCTTTCTTCCATTATGAAAAGATGCCAGCTTCAGTGCATTCTCATTGGCTTCCGCCCCAGAATTACAAAGAAACAATTGATAATTATTTTTACCTGAAATCTGGCCAAGCTTATCAGCAAGTTCCTGTTGTAAGGGTATTTTAATTGAATTGGAATAAAAAGCGATTTGCTCTAATTGTTCTTCAATTTTCTTTACCCAATGCGGATGCGTATGCCCTATGCTTATCACCGCATGGCCTCCGTACATATCAAGGTATTCATTTCCTTTATCGTCCCAAACGTAACTCCCGCTTGCCTTTACGATGTTGATATTGTTAATGGGATAAACGTCGAATAATTTCATTTTGTTTTTATTTAAAAACTTCGTTTTTGAAGGGCAACCGCAAGGGTTGCCCCTACGGTCAAAAATAATTTGCTTTTAATTTTAGTCCTTCTGTTTCTTCAAGGCCAAACATCAGGTTCATATTCTGAACTGCCTGGCCGCTGGCGCCTTTCAATAAATTGTCAATTACAGAATGGACTACCAGGATGTCGCCTGCTTTTTCCAGGTTGATAAAACAATTATTGGTGTTCACTACTTGCTTTAAAAAGATAGGTTCACGCCTGATTTTTATAAAAGGATGTCCCTCATAAAACTTTTCAAAAGTATGATACATTTCTTCCAGCGTCTCGGTGCATTTCATTTGCGAAGTAATAAATATGCCTCTTGTAAAATCTCCGCGCCACGGTACAAAATGTATGGAAGCCGTGGAGGAAGAAGCGTTAGAAATTAAATTTAATGATTCATTAATTTCATGAAGGTGCTGATGCGAAAGAGTCTTGTAAGCCTGCACATTGTTTTCTCTCCATGAAAAATGTGAAGTAGATGACATAGACTGTCCCGCACCAGTGGAACCTGTAATGCCCGTGGTATATACATCATGTAGCAAATTCATTTTTGCAACAGGCAATAATCCAAATTCTATGGCGCTAGCAAAGCATCCCGGATTGGCAATATTGTTTGCATCTTTTATAGCATCCCTATTTATTTCAGGAAGACCGTAAATAAATTCCCTGTCTTCAAAAACCGCATTCTCCTTTAACCTGAAATCCTGCGAAAGGGAAATGATCTTTATACGTTTATCAATTTTATTCTCCTTTAAAAATTTTGCCGAATCGCCATGTGCCACGCATAAAAAAAGCACATCGACTTTATCATCCATTTCACCTGAGAATTTAATTTCAGTTTCCCCTGATAGATCCTGGTGCACTTCAGATAAAGGCTTACCCGCATTGCTTTTGCTGTGTACAAAAACTATCTCAACAGAAGGATGGTTGATCAATAATCTTATCAGTTCGCCGCCTGTGTAACCCGCACCACCGATAATACCCACTCTTACTTTATTCTTCATTAGCTTTATTTTTTACAGCATGATAAATTGCTGTTTGATTACCAAATATTTTACTGAAACCTCTTACGTCCTGTCCACTCCAGCCTGTATTCATCTCGCCATATTTGCCAAATTTAGCACTCATTAAATCAAATGGAGACTCAATGCCCGTAATCTGGTAGCGATAAGGCATTAATTGCAAAAACACATCGCCGGTTACCTGTTGCTGCGAAGTAGTAAAGAACGCTTCAATATCGCGCATTACCGGATCAAGCAATTGGCCTTCGTGCAGCCAGTTTCCATAGAAATCAGCCAACTGGCTTTTCAAAGTTAATTGCCATTTGGTAAGCACATTTTTTTCCAAAGCATGGTGCGCTTTTATTATTAAAATTGGCGCCGCGGCTTCAAAGCCTACTCTTCCTTTTATCCCGATGATGGTATCGCCTACATGTATATCGCGGCCAATGGCATAAGGACCAGCGATGCTTTGTAAATATTGAATGGCTTCCACAGGGTGACTAAATTCTTTTTCATCAACACCCGTCAGGTCTCCTTTTTCAAAATGCAGCTTTACTTCGCGCGAATCGTGTTTTGTCAATTGCGTAGGCCAGGCCTCCTCAGGTAATATTCCCTTTGAAGATAAAGTTTCTTTACCTCCCACACTCGTTCCCCACAAACCTTTATTGATCGAATAAACAGATTTTTCAAAATTCATTTTCACTCCCTTCGACTTAAGATATTCAATTTCTTCTTGTCGTGATAATTGCTTGTCACGGATGGGAGTAATGATTTCAATTCCGGGAATCATAATATGGAATATCATATCGAAACGAACCTGGTCGTTGCCGGCTCCCGTGCTTCCATGAGCCACCGCATCAGCACTCATCTTTTTTACATGCTCCGCAATATGTAAAGCCTGCGAAACCCTCTCTGCACTTACACTTAACGGGTAAGTATTGTTCTTTAAAACGTTTCCGTAAACAAGGTATTTTACAATACTATCGTAATAGCTTCCTGTGGCATCCACCGTGGTATGCGTAGTAACACCAAGCGTTTTCGCATGTTGTTCTATCTTCTCTAATTCTTCTTTTGAAAAACCACCCGTATTTACAATAATACTGTGTACTTCATAGTTCAATTCGTCGGTGAAATATTTAACGCAATAAGACGTATCAAGGCCACCGCTAAAACCAATTACAACTTTTTTCTTCATCATATTAATTTATCAATTGCAGGAAAAAACTAAATACGGATTTTACTTTTTCCGCCTTTTTTCTTTTCAAATATTTTATCAGCTTGTTTTGTTTCAGACGCATAAACCTCTCGTATAGCCTCGATTGCTTTTTAAAATCTTTGGCTGTTTCTTCAGGTTTATTATGTTCCTCAGGGTCATAAAGCATTGCCGTGCACATGCAGTTTTTTCTTCCCTTGCTCATGAGGATATCATAGTTTACGCAGCTTTTGCAACCGGCCCAAAAGTTATCATCGTCAGTAAGTTGAGAATAGGTTACCGGTTTGTAACCCAGATCACTATTGATCTTCATTACTGCAAGGCCGGTAGTAAGTCCGAATATTTTAGCGTGCGGATACTTCTCCCGTGATAGATCAAAAATCCTGTGTTTTATTTTCTTCGCTATTCCTGTTTTCCGAAATTCGGGAGATACGATCAGGCCGCTGTTGGCAACAAATTCTTCGTGCCCCCAGGCTTCAATATAACAAAAGCCCACCCATTTATTATCTTCAGTAACAGCAATAACCGCTTTCCCTTCAATCATCTTTTGGGAAACATATTCGGGAGAACGCTTGGCTATTCCTGTGCCACGCGCCTTAGCAGAAGAAGCCATTTCATCTGTAATGATTTTAGCGTGGATTATATCAGCAGGAATTGCAACACGAACAACAATGTTTGATTGTTCCAATTTGCAAAAAATTTAATTGTAAAAAATATAAGTGAAGGAGTGGGGATTTTTTTTCACTGATAGGGGCGGTTTTAACTGCTCGGCCTATCAGTATCCACGTCGTGTAGTAGCTACCGTTGCCGGGAAAAAGAAGCGATATGAATTATTTTTTTTCAATGGCTGTTCTGTAATTTTTAAAACTAAGGTGCAAAAATAATGCAATTATTATTACGTAAGTAAAAAACTCATAAAAATTTTGTTATGAAAATGACATTGATCTTTCCAAAGCAGATGAAAAGACAATGCGACTCCAAAAAAGAATCGCATTGCTTTCATAAAAAAATGATTGGTTCCGTTAAAAAAATTTACGAAAAGCTTAAGGAGTGACAACCGTACAAT
>DATCWN010000108.1:0-2172 GCA_036566285.1 Hanamia sp. | reverse complement strand
ATTAAATAAAACTTTAAAAAGTTCGTTTCAAAATTGGGGGAAAGGTGCGGAAAAGAATATCTGGTCAATAATGATTTGATGGCCACAAATACTGCTGTTAACAATTCAATTTTTCTATCTGACGACAACCCGTTTTTAAACTATAATTATTTAAGAGCTCATGATATATGTATTTCTTTAACTTAACATTAAGAATAGATGAATCACTTTTGATAAATAATATTTTCAATATGAAAAAACTAACTGCTCTGATTTTTAGTTGTGCATTATTTTTTTCTTCATTTGCGCAATCAGCGAAACTAACCGGTTTAGTAAATGATCCCAACGAAAATAAACCCGTACCAAATGCAGTTATCGCTTTACTAACACCCACAGATTCCATTCTGTATAAATTTACACGTACCGATGCTACAGGTAAATTCATTATAAAAGACGTACATCCGGGCAAGTATATTTTAATGACTACCCATCCTTATTTTGCCGATCTGCTGGACGATATTGAAATAAAAAATGACACAGAGCTTCCTCTTCTCAGCCTGACTTCAAAGAGTAAATTATTGCAGGAAGTAATTATAAAATCAGGATCAGGATTTCGTATTAAAGGCGATACTACGGTTTACACAGCGGATAGTTTTAAAGTAAGTGCCAATGCAAACGTAGAAGAATTGCTCAAAAAATTGCCCGGTATTCAGGTAGATAAAGATGGCAAAATAAAAGCCATGGGCGAAACCGTACAAAAGGTATTGGTGGATGGTGAAGAATTTTTTGGTGATGACCCAGGTATGGCGGTTAAAAATTTACGGGCCGATGCGGTAAAAGAAGTGCAGGTTTTTGATAAAAAAAGTGACCAGTCAGAATTTACAGGAATTGATGATGGCAAAACGCAAAAGACCATCAACCTCAAATTAAAAGAAGATAAAAAGACGGGATACTTTGGAAAGATAGATGTGGCCGGCGGGCCGCAACAGCATATTGATAACCGCTACAATAACAATTTATTATTCAGCTCTTTTAAAGGTAAAAGAAAATTGTCGGCCTTTGTACTAAACGGCAATACAGGCCAGGATGGACTTAGCTGGCAGGATGAGCAAAAATATGGTGGCAATGATAATATAAGTGCGAATGTAGATGATGATGGCAATGTTAGTTTTCAATGGACAGGCTCTAATGATGATGAACCTTATGTGGATCCGCAAAATGGGTATATGACCAACGTAAATGCAGGCGTGCAATACAGTAATAAGTGGAATGATGCTTACAATTTTAATTTTGCTCCAAAATACAACAGCCAGCAATACACTAATGATAAACGAAGCTTTACACAAACCCAGTTAGGAGACTCTGTGCTGAATGAAAATTCGGATGAGGTCAATAATGTAAACCGGCACAATTTTAAGCTTCGTGGAATCCTTGATATAAAGATTGATTCCATGAATACCTTGAAAATAACGGCCAACAGCAATTTTTATCATACAGAAAGCGACAATGTAAGAAACGCTGTAAGTACCGGAAACACAGGCACTTTAAAGAACACAAGCAACAGGCAATTGCAAACCAACAGCGATAAAAACGCTTTGTCGGGCAACATCATTTTTAAACATAAATTTAATAAAAGCAGGAGAACACTATCGGTAACGGGGAACTGGAATGTATTGAACAACGAAGGGGCTACTTTTTTAAAATCATACAACCAGGCGTATTTTGATGGCATTGCTTCAGGAAGCCAGGACCTGGATCAAATGAAAGATTATAGCCAATCCACCAAAAGTTTATCGGCGCAACTTATATATACAGAACCATTAAGCAAAGCCTATTCACTTGAAATAGGCTACCGGCTTGCTTATAATTACGGCACCAACGATCAGTTGACCTATAGCTATTCACCCGTTTCTAATAAATATGAAAATGTAATTGATTCCTTATCGAACCAGTTTAAACAAAATATTTTACAGAATATTCCTTCTGCTAAAATAAATTTTTCAAACAAAAAGTGGAAAGTAAATATGGGCGCCGGTTTTGGACTCACTGGTTTTGAATTGCAGGATATTACTTATGACAAAGACTACAACAGGGATTATGTAAATTTTTATCCTTCTGCCAATGCTACATACACCTACAAACCGAATCATAACATAAGGCTGAATTATAATGGAAACACTACGCAGCCGACGA
>DATCWN010000104.1:0-2722 GCA_036566285.1 Hanamia sp. | reverse complement strand
TATGCCTTGCAAGAACAGCATCTTTACGCATAGCCATCAATACCATTCTTAATCCGTTTGTTTTATAAACCGTGATGGCATTGCGATCTTTGTTTTTCCAGGCGGGCTCTTCTTTTATGGTTTTTATAAAATCAATAAGGTCTATACTCACCAATGGCGCATCCAGCACCCGTGCGCCTTCGGGCCTTAGCTCTGTGGATTCATTTTGTTTTATTTCCATGGTGTTTACTTTTATTGTAAAATAAAAATACTCTTTTTTAATATGCGCCGTTATACATCCATTTTGTGAGCACTTTCGTTTTATGTACCGCTATGTGGTCCGTCTTATCGCTCTTTATTTCGTATTGCGGATCCTCTTTTTTTGCATGATGAGTATAACCTTTATAATTAAAATCCGCGGTGTGTATTTTTATAATTTTTCCGGATACCTGGCCTGCTTCGGAATTCCATTTTACATGATCGCCTACTTTAAATATATGTGCCATTTTGCTGCATCATTTTTTTAAGTATTTCAACAAATACTGCTCCAGAAGTTTGCATAAGCTGAAAGTATTTTAAAGGCTCCCTAATCTTATAATTGTTGCAAAAACTTTTTATAATCATCAATAAAATCATTCAGCACACAAAATAAAACTATCCGAAAAAACATACTTAACATTTAAATTTTACTTTTACATTTATTCTTCGCATTTGTATCTGCTTAGAAAACAATTCAGTTGAATGTTACACGGCATATACTTTGAGGCATTGTAAACAATTTTAAAAACCAATTTTAAGAAATGGAATCAACAGAACAGTTAGGAATTAATACGGTTCGGGTACTATCGGCAGATGCCGTACAAAAAGCCAACTCAGGTCATCCGGGAACTCCCATGGGGCTGGCTCCGATAGGCCACGTGCTCTGGACGAGGTTTATGAATTATAATCCACAGGATGCCGAGTGGGCTAATCGTGATCGTTTTATTTTATCATGCGGCCATGCCTGCATGTTGCAATACAGTTACCTGTTTTTAACCGGTTATAATCTTACTTTGGATGATATTAAAAACTTCCGGCAGCTTCACAGCAAAACAGCCGGGCATCCCGAATATGGTTTATTGGAAGGCATTGAAATAACTACCGGCCCACTTGGCCAGGGCTTCGCAAACGGTGTAGGCATGGGCATTGCACAACAATATCTTGCGCATCGTTATAATAAACCGGGTTTTAAATTATTTGATTATTCTATTTACACCATCTGCAGCGATGGCGATATTATGGAAGGCGTGGCCTCAGAAGCCGCTTCCCTTGCAGGGCATTTGAAATTGGGCCACCTCATTTATTTGTATGACGACAACCAGATTACCATTGAGGGCGAAACTTCCCTGGCGTTTAGCGAAGACGTTACTCAGCGTTTCCAGGGATATGGATGGCACGTGCAAGCTGTAGCTGATGGCAACGATATAGAAGCGATTACTGCTGCCATAGAAAATGCGAAGAAAGAAACCAGCCGGCCTTCACTGATAAAAGTGCGTACGCATATTGGCTTTGGTAGTCCTAACAAAGTGGATACCGCTGCGGCACATGGTTCTCCTTTGGGAAAAGATGAGGTAAGATTGGTAAAAGAAAATTTAGGATTTAATCCCGATGAAAGTTTTGTGATTGCTGATGAAGTATTAAATTATTACCGGGAAAAAGGAAAATCAGGAATAAAAAAGGAAGCCGAGTGGAATGAACTGTATAAAAAATACAAAGAAAATTATCCTGCTGAAGCGGCTGAATATGAATTATTCAAAAGTGGAAAATTGCCCGAAGGATGGAAAGACAATTTACCCATTTTTAAACCAGATGCAAAAGGAATTGCCACAAGAAAAGCTTCCGGTAAAATGCTGAATGCCATTGCTGCAAATTTGCCTTTGCTTATTGGCGGCTCTGCGGATCTGTCTCCTTCTACTGATACCATTTTAAATGATTTTGAATCCTTCAACAGTGAAAACCACAGTGGAAGAAATTTTCATTTTGGTATTCGCGAGCACTCCATGGGCGCCGTTTTAAACGGGATGGCCGTTACCAAAGGCATTATTCCTTATGGCGCTACCTTTCTTATCTTTTCCGATTATATGCGCCCGCCAATTCGCCTTGCCGCAATCATGAAAATACGCCCCATATTTATTTACACGCATGACAGCATTGGTTTGGGAGAAGATGGAACTACGCACCAGCCGGTAGAGCAATTGATTGGTTTAAGATCCGTTCCCAATGTAATGGTAATTCGTCCGGCAGATGCGAACGAAACTGTGCAGGCGTGGCGCGTGGCACTCGAACATTCCGGCGGCCCTGTGGTATTAATTCTTACCCGTCAGAATTTACCGATAATTGATCAGGACAAATATGCAAAGGCCTCGGAACTTGAAAAGGGTGCTTACATTTTATCTGATTGCGAAGGCGAGCCTCAATTGATTTTAATGGGTAGCGGTAGTGAGGTGCACCTGTTGGTGGAGGCGCAGGAAAAATTAAAAGCAGAATCTATTCCGGCACGTGTGGTAAGTTTTCCTAGTTGGGAATTATTTGATCAACAAGAAGAAGCCTATCAACAAAAAGTGTTACCAAAAAATATTCGTAAAAGGTTGGCAGTAGAAGCCGGCTCGCCAATAGGTTGGTCCAAATATGTAACGGATGAAGGGGATGTAATTGGAGTAACTCAATTTGGTGAATCAGCACCGGGTGATGAGATAATGAAGGA
>DATCWN010000356.1:0-3368 GCA_036566285.1 Hanamia sp. | reverse complement strand
CCAGGCGATAATCATTGAATCTATTTTATCAAGTTTGCCTAATCCAACTATTTGTTTGTAATCTACAGAGGATTGGAAGCCGCGTGAAGGAATGACTTCCCTGCAAAAAAGCTGATGACCGGCGAATATTTTAATCTTGCTACCGATGGCAAAAGTATTTTTCTCTTTTCCTTTTAATAAAATTCCGATGTAATTATTTTTACTGATTTCGCGGCTATTGTTTTTGTAAACAAAAGATTTTTGGTTGATGTTATTGACGATAAGATCGAGATCTCCATCATTATCCAAATCAGCATAAGCAGCGCCATTTGAAAAAGAAGGCTGTGTAAACCCCCATGATTCCCCAATATCTTCAAATTTTAAATCACCTATATTTCTAAATGCTTTATTAAGCATTTGTTTTACAGGAATATGCTCCAATACTTTATCGACACTCTCTTTTTTTCCTGTCAATACCATTTTTTGAATGACATCATTGGCAAAAAAATCCATGAAATCAAGATTAGTAACATCTTTATTCACTCCATTGCAAACGTACATATCAGTTAAGCCATCGTTGTCTGCATCAAATAAAAGTTCTCCCCAACTCCAGTCTGTGGCTGATACACCGCTATAATTCCCTACTTCTGAAAATGTGCCGTTTTTATTATTGAGTTGAAGGCAATTTTTCATAAACTGATGATAAAATCCTGACTTCACCTTGCTGTTGTAGAAATCAATATTGTCAAAAGAGCCCAACGTTTTTAAACGATAATCATCTTTTGGCAGCATGTCGGTAGTAAATATTTCGGGATAACCATCGTTATTAAGATCTGCAACATCAGCGCCCATAGAAGACATGCTGATGCTTTGAATACATTGTTCCAATTCATCTTTGAACGTTCCGTTTTTTTGATTGATGTATAAATAATCTTTTTCAAAAGAATCATTCCCCACATAAATATCCGGATAACCGTCATCATTTAAATCTGCTATACTCACCCCCAAACCAAAACTTAGTAAGCTTCCATGTATTCCAGCAGATTGTGTAACTTCTTTAAAATGGCCGTTGTCATTCCGGTATAAATGATCGCCACCTCCTTTCAAAAAATTAGCTACTGGCCACAGTGAATCCGGCAAATCTCTCCGGTTGGCATTGTTCAAAGTATTAATGGGCATCGGGCTGTTATTAATCATGAAGCAATCCAAATCACCATCCAGGTCATAATCAAAAAACGAAACCTGTGTAGTGTAGGCAGAAATGTTTAAACCGTATTTAGCGGAAGATTCTGTAAAAGTGAGATCATGATTGTTGATGTATAATTTATTTCTCCGGTTGCCGGATTTCATGTGGCCCGAATTACAAACATAGATATCAAGCCATCCATCACCGTCAATATCTGCGAATGTTACACCGGTACTCCACATGCTATCTTGTTTTAATCCTGCTTTCTGAGAAATATCATCAAACTTTAAATCTCCTTTATTCAGGTATAATTTATTCTCACCCATATTGGAGGTAAGAATCACATCGGGTAAGTCATCATTATTAATATCTCCAATAGCAACGCCACCGCCATTATAAAAATTGCGGAATAAAAAACTATTTTCAAGCTTATCATCCTTTACTTTATTTTCAAAGTCGATTCCTGTATTCTCCAGCAATTGAAAGAGAGGGTTCGTTTTTTTAGAGCAGGCAAAAAAAATCAACAAAAAGAAACTTAGAGAAATTTTTAAAAGTTGCTTCATTACTCAGGAATTATAAATAAGAAACTCAGCTAAAAATTGTTATTAAAGATAAAGAATTGGATAGTTAGAGGTCTATTAAAAATGTGTTTGTTTAAAAAATTAAAAGGCCGCAAAACGACCTTTAATTTATAAATCATTTAACTGATAAGTCAGTAACCATTGTTTTGTTTCAAATTAGGATTAGATGCCAAAGCAGAAGCAGGTATAGGATAAACAAGATATTTGGGATCGGATGCTGGTTTATAAGCCCAGGGTTTCAAGAACATCCCAAAACGAACCAAATCTGTTCTTCTAACATTTTCCCAATATAGCTCACGTCCTCTTTCTGCTAATAATGTCTTGGCATCGTAAACATCAGCGGTATTTACCAATGGCAAAGAAACAAGTGGCGCTGCCCCCCTAGCAGTTCTTAACCCATTAACCAAAGCCAAAGCGCCGGCAGCATCTGTTGCTTCTGCTCTTAGTTTTGCTTCTGCAACCATTAAAATTACATCAGGATACCTGAACATCATTAGCCAATTTCCTGCTTTTTTTTCGCCGTAATTAGGAAAAGTTGGTCCGCCTGTATAATCAGGTGGATATTTCACAATACGTATCCCGGTTAATTCTAAATCGTTACCTATGTCTTTTAAGTCAGGACTGAAAGCGGTTTTATAAACCAAATCGTTACCTTTTCTATCCTTATACTTTACGCCGTTTTGATCATATTGTTGTCCTATTAATAAGCCGGGCCTTATGCCGGATATCTCAGTACAGTTAGGGTAAAACCTCCAACCAATTCTTTTATCCAATAATGAATCCACAATTGTTTGTGTTGGGGTGGTAGTAACGCCAAAAGCATTATAAAAATCTGCAACAGTTGAAAAGCCATTCCAACCGGCAACAGGCTGAGAGGAACCAGATGGAATTTGGTTATAATGCAAAGGACTCCACCATCTTTGCCTTATATCACTATTATTTGTTACTACACCGGAGTAGTTAGGATAAGCAAAAATACCTTCGGGGGAGTCGTAGTTAGTTACATCAAAATTATTGAAAAAACTAGGATTGTATGAATATCTCCCACTATTAATAATCTCATTCCCCAAAGAGATAACTTTCTGCATATCAGCATCAGCAAACACAGGGTTCGCCCTGTTAGCAAATGCTCCACGATTAAGGTATACTCTCATTAATAAAAACTTTGCAGCATCCTGAGTAGCCCTGGTCTTACCCATTATGTCTGTTATTGGATTTGATGAAGGATCTAAATCAGGAAGTATAGTAGTCAATTCATCGATAATAAATAAAGTGGCGCTATCACCTGAATACACTTTTGGTGCATTTAAAAGATTATCTCCCGGATCTCTAAATGGACATTGCCCGAATAGATCCAATAGTTGATATAAGGATAAAGCCCTTAAAAACCGGGCTTCTGCTGCCTGTTTTTTTGTTGGGTTAAAGGCTAACACATTTGTAGCATCAAAATTAAGTTTGTTGAGAGTATTAAACTGACCTTCTCCCTCTGCCAGAAATGTGTGTTGATGAAGTTTACGAAATCTTCCATTATCATCCCAATCACCGGCACGGGTAGGTACCAAACATTCATCTGCCGATACTTCTTCCAATGCAAAAATGGCCCCTAAATCAGAATATGGATT
>DATCWN010000200.1:0-8066 GCA_036566285.1 Hanamia sp. | reverse complement strand
CTTTTAATTATAAATTTGGCAACGGTACAGGCAGACAGGTATTCTAATTCCAGTCCTGCATAAATGCGTGACCGTTGAACATAATTTTTAGCGACCTATGTATGCAAAATGATTCACTAAATAACAGTAATCCATGGACAGAGATTCCCCTGGCCGATTATGAACGACATATGTTAGATACTTCTGTCGGACAATTAAGCTTACTGAATACATTGACGAAAAAGTATCTGGCAAAGATTAAACCTGCGACTTGTCTTTTTATGGGAATCGCTGGCGGAAATGGATTGGAACACATCAACCGTAACGTCTCAAAGAATGTAATTGGAATTGATATTAATCAGGAATATTTGGATGTTTCGTTTAAAAGGTATAACGACAAAATTGACTCGTTGAAACTTTTAAAGTTGGATATCACAAAAAATACAAACCAGGTATGTAGTGCTGATTTTATTTGGGCGGCTTTGGTTTTGGAATATGCTGGGATTGACAAGTGCTTAGAGTTTTCAAAGAACAACATTTTGCCAGGCGGACATTTTATTGTGACCATACAGTCAAACAACAATTTGCAATCAGTAAGCCAGACAGGTGTCGAAAGTATAAAAAAAGCTGGAGTAATTTTTAAGACTATAGAACCTGAGATAATGTTGGTGAAAGCAAAAGAAATAGGCTATACTATCATTTGCGATGAAGAAAACCAACTGCCAAATGGAAAGACATTCCTGACATTTGATTTCGTTGCGTAAATAAAACTCCCCCCTTATTGGCCCAAGGTTGTGGTTGATGGTTTAGCGTCCGCTTGTGCATCATTTAAATGAAAGAGCTAATTGAATCAGATTTAGTTAATAGCACAAGCGGACGCTTGCGCAATATGGAGGTAAAGAGTTAAGAAAATGTACATTGAATTTCTTTTCGTGAAATGAACAAAAGATGAGTTCAATTCTCTTTAAATATTTTCCTGTCCTAATTTATTAATTCTATTTATTTAATCTAACTTACGTTTTCACACCTAACATCTTTGCCATGAACTATTGTTTTACCACTCTCACAACAACCATATTGTGCCTTTTTTTAATAGTATTTGCAGGCAAATCTCACGCCCAATATAATTCCGTTTACGATTCAAAAGGAAATGTAAAATCAGTTGAAACAAGAAGGTATGAAGAAAGCAGAAACAGCCAAAATAAAATACTTAATTCCAATAGCCCTTCTTACAAATCGCCTGCAACAGAATCCTCTGAAAGTTCATCTGATAAATGGTTGAGAGAACTTAGAAAGGCAGAAGCGGAGAAACGGGTTGCAGAGGCCAAAGAAGCGGCCCGTAATTACCCTTACATTGAAGGATCACTTGATATAAATGGACTTTATTGGATAAAGTCAACTTTGACTGAACTTTATGGGTATCGTGACTCAAAAAACAATTTAATGATCCCAATTTCCTATTCTGATTATAAATTTTCAACTGAAGGCTACTATGCTTTAAAGAGGGATAATAGATGGGGTTTTTTAGATAAAACAGGTAAAGTAATGATTCCCTTTAAATATGAAGAGGTACACAAAACTTTTGAAAAGGGAATAGCAAGGGTAGAATTAAATCATCGAATCCTTTGGATTGATAAAAACGGCAATGAGATAAGTGATGAAAAAGTCAAAGCTATGGAATCAAATGCACGATTTGCACTTTACTCTTACGTGGCACCAACTACAGATGAAAATGGACTCAGGCTGGCAATAAAGAAGGGTGCTAAGACCTATTATTCTTATTTGAACGATGATAATATTGAAGTAATTGGCGGCGACGTTTATATTGATTATAAGCCCCTCTCTGAAGGCTACTATGCTCTTAAGTATGATACTCGTTCTTCCACGGTTCATTATCCATTTTGGGTCTTTGTTGATAAGGAAAATCATAGATTGAAAAATGAATGGTATGGCGATATAATCAGCACATTTAAAAATGGATTAGCAAATGTGAGATTATATGTACCAAGGAGTGAAAATGGAAGGGCAGGCACTACAGTATGGATTGATAAAAAAGGAAATGAAGTTATAGTTACTCCTCCATCCCTTTTAGCTCCAGGTTCTTAGTTTATCAAACCACTTCCCCCACATTGGCGCGGGTTACTAATTCAAAACTAACGTTATTCAATTAATAAATTTCAGCTGGTTATTTTCGGAATGGATGGAAAAGATAAAATAACTATTTATTTTAAAGGGGTAAATTCATCCAATAAGTAAAATGAGAATAAAATAAATGGGAAGCCGGAAGATAACTTACAGTAAGTAATATCCTTAGACAGAACAAGACAGACTGCAACAATTAGCTACTATTAACAACCACAAAATGAACGAAATCTTTTATATATCAACCGATAAATCTCAATTGGATAAGGACTTAATTATTGACTTTTTAAGCAACCATTCCTATTGGGCTCAAGGAAGAAGCAGACAAACAATTGAAAAATCTATAGCCAACTCATTATGCTTTGGCGTGTTTACTTCACAAAATAAACAGGTAGGTTTTTGCAGAGTTATCACTGATTATGCCGTATTTGCCTGGTTGCTTGACGTTTTTATACTGAAAGACTTTAGAGGCAAGGGTCTTGGTAAAATGCTTATGACTGAAGTTATGGCTCATAAAGACCTGCAAGGATTAAAAAGGTGGGGGCTTGGAACGAGAGATGCTCATGGTTTATATGAAAAGTATGGTTTTACCCCTTTATCAAAACCAGAAGTGATGATGGAACGCGTTCAATAATCACTTTTTAATTTGAGGTTACTAAAGATAGCAGGGGAACCAATCCAAAAAAAAAGTCCTTTGATAAAAAATATATTACTACTTTTAATCTACCAAAAACTTTCGCCACGCCAAAACGCTGACTAAAGCTTCAGAATTTTATTAATAAGAATTGTAAATCGGATTGTATTAACCCTTTTAGCGCAAGCGTCCGCTTGTGCCTCATTTCAATGAAGGAGCTGATTGTATAGGAATCAGTTTAATAACACAGCGGACGCTTGCACTAAAAGGGGATATTTTTAAGCACATACCAAACAGACAAAATTTATGGAATCGGAAACATCATATCTAAAATAGAATGAACAGAAAGTTTCTCTTATTACTCATTTCCATTATTGTCTATAAGGCCGGAATTAGTCAACAGTCTTATTCTGATAGCGTAATACAAAAGAAAATAGTACTATTAAAAAATTTAGATGGTAATCATGGTTCCGGAACAATAATAAAATATAAGGATAGATTCTTTTTGTTATCCGCTCATCATGTAATTTCCGTCTTGACCAATGAATCTGAAATGCTCTTCCGCAATGCTGCAGGACAGGTTGATTCTTTAAAGCTAAAAGCAGTTTTTCCTGACCCAACAAAACAAAGTTCTCATATTGAAGGTGACGTTGAAGTTTTACTTCTATCGCCAAGAAACCAAAATGATATAAAATTATTTGAGCTATTATCTTTCGACGTTAACGTCGTATATAAAGAACTAACAGACATACCCAGAGAGTTGAATGTAATTGTTTACGGCTTTCCACTTTATAGCTTAAAAAATTTTGAAGCAATGAGCTATTATAGTTATTTATCAAGCGGACTAATGGACTTGCCAAGGGCTGATAATAAGAAAACTTCATGGTTTTACTTACTCGAAAACCCGGCAATGCAGGGTTTTAGTGGCGGTCCTGTTTTTATTAGTATGTCAAAACAAGGTATGACCCCTGGTCCGTCTCAAACATTTTTAATTGGGGTAGTTCATGGCACTCAATATGACAATACCGGGGGAAAGTTTGCAATGATAACCCCCTCCTGGTATATTGCCAATTTACTGGATAGTTTAAAAATTGATAATTGATAATTGATAATTGATAATGAAGGATAACATTATAAAAAATAAATCATTTGCTTTTGCTTTGCGGGTGGTAAAGTTGTATCAGTTTTTGTGCGAATACAAGAAAGAGTTTGTATTGAGCAAGCAACTATTGAGAAGTGGAACTTCCATCGGTGCAATGGTGCGTGAAGCGGAACATTAACCTCCATCGTTAAAACCACTAAGCAAAAAAAATAATTGTCAATTGTCAATTATCAATTGTCAATTTTTTGTCTCAGCCATTTACGCAGCCAAAAACTCCGGTTACTAATTCCAATCAAATTATTTCATATTTCAATTATATATTTGTAAGACAAAAATGTATCTACATTTTTCATCTTTTACTCTTGCACCTCTTGTGCTATGAACGGAATGTAAATTCTTTTTCAATCCAATGACTCTAGAAAAACTGATTAGGCTCATGAAATACGAGCCACGACACACTGGAAATTATGGGATGGTAATTGGCTAAACCTGGTGGGTAGCACTTTTAATAGCTGCATAAAATAAATGGAGTCAAGTATCTTTTTTATAACAATTAAAACTACAATCATGAAGAGCAAATTAAAATTAATACTGCTTCTTATTGCAGTATCATTTATTGTTTTTACAGGATGCAAAAAACACGACAATGGTTTACCCATTACCATAGAGCAGATATCAACGGCTGCAAATGACGAAAATGGCTACACCGAAACAGGAACTTTTACGACAAGCGGTGGGATCCAAACATCTGGAACATTTGTCATGGAAGTAGCATTCGTAGCAGATTCATTTTATTGTAAAAATAAGTTGATAGCAAAGGAAGGAACTTTTACAACAAATATGAGGTGTTCAGCAACTACGAATACCGGAGCCTGGACTATTTTAAGCGGCACAGGAAAGTATGCATCATTGAGAGGTGGCGGCACACTTGTAATGACTTATCCTCCGGGGGTAGTAGGCATTGAAACATTGACGGGAAAAGTTTTTCTGGGCTGGTGATGTTAGAATAAGAACCATATTTTTTTTGACAAACCCGGGTTTTGCAATGGGATATGTATTTGTGCAATCCCCTGCTATTCTTAGAATGTTTGATGGATTCGCTGCTGTCCTGAGTTTACCAATTCAGGACATTATCTTATTTTATTAAAAAATAATCATGAGTACAGGAGATTAATTATAAGATAACTGACCAGGTGGCTATGTATTTTTTAAGCTTTGCTGTGATAGATTGGGTAGATGTAAAAAAAAGTCCTTTGCGTCCTCGCCAACAGCTCAGTGGGTCATGTTTTTTGGGCTAATTGTTTTGCACAATACTGTTTAGGAACTTTGTGTATCAAAATCAAATCATTAAAACAAAAGACCATGAAAAGGGAAACATTAATAACTTCCTTTGACTTAAAAACTTGCTCCAATTGCATGGGTAGTTAAGGGCATTAATATTGCAGTAAAGTATTTAAGGACACAATGGGAGTATACAACATTAGCAGCATAGAAACCAGTAGAGCCATAGATTTATGGAGGTAATTTCGTTATGATAGATTGTTATTGATTTTTTAAAAAATAAAAAATGGTAGACATCATTCATCGGGTTGGTATTAAAGCTACGATACAAAAAGTTTATCAAGCTTTGTCGACAACTGAAGGCATCTCTGGTTGGTGGACAGAACAAGTTTCAGGTATCTCTCAAATTGGAGAAATAATAGCCGTACGGTTTCTTTCAACTGGCGGAGATGAAATTGGAAGTATGAAAATGGAAGTTAAAGCCCTGGATCCTGGGAAAAAAGTTCACTGGACATTTTTGGCGGGACCGGAGGAATGGATCGGCACAGATGTAATCTTCGACCTGCACCAGGAAGGTGATTATACCATAGTTCTTTTTGCCCACAGAAATTGGCGGGAAGAAGTCGAGTTTACTGCACATTGCAGTATGAAATGGGGAATATTTATGCTTAGTCTCAAAGAATTTGTTGAAACAGGAAAAGGCAAGCCTTCGCCCAATGATATCAAGATTGATAATTGGAATTAATAAACCGCATCAATTTACAACCACTAACAAAAATATTTGAGACAATAAGGGCTAACTGCAGGTTTCAACCTTGTAACACTAACGTTCTTTAGTGATTTGTTGACAGTAGGAATTTTAATTCCCTTACTGCGCAAAAATTCCGACTTTAGTCAGAAAAACTTATCGAAACTTTGAAGGTAAAAAAGCAAATACCTGTTTATGACGAAAGAGAAAGTTTTATTGACCATAAAATGGACCATTTCTACGTTTCTTCCTACCAGGATAAAAATGATAAAAGCCTAAACCGTATTGATGAACACAAACATACTTACTACGAAATAATATGGGTTGAAGAAGGGAGAGGCAACCATGAGATTGATTTTACAAAATATAGGTTTAATGGTCCTTGTCTGTTTTTATTGCACCCGCAAAATGTTCATAAAATTTACAAGGAATGTCCGTCAAAAGGCGGTGTTATTAAATTCAATGACCAATTCTTTTCAACTGATGAAACCAATATCAATTTTCTTCTGAAATTTGGCGTTTTTGATGATATTGATGTTTTTCCAGTTCTCAATCTGAACAAGAATGAGGCAGATGAAATAAAAAATTATTTTTCCATAATCTATGCTGAATATAAAAAAACATCGGTTTTTTCACCTACTATTTTATTGTCTGTTTTAAAGGCATTCCTTTTGAAAATTTATGAATTCAAAAAGAAAAATACCGCAAGTAAAGGCTTAAAAAATAATGACTTCATTCGATTCAAACAATTTCAAAAATTAGTCGAAAAGAATTTCCTGCAAATACATCAGGTTTCGTTTTATGCCAACCTTATGAATCTTTCTGAAAAAACTTTATATAATACTTGTAAAGCTATTTCTGAAAAATCAGCTCAGGAGCTTATCCAACAAAGAATACTGTTAGAAGCAAAAAGACTACTGGTTTATAGCAACTTTTCTGTAAAAGAAATAGCCACACAATTAGGTTTTGATGACTACTCTTATTTTACAAGATTTTTCAGCAAAAATGTGGGCTTTTCGCCGATTCAATTCAGACAACAACATCTATGATTTCATTTTCCTAAAAGTCCTGTTTATTTTACTTTTTGTCCATTTCCCTGATGCCTCTTCAGGTGTAATTTTGTCTAAAATGAAAATGAAAAGAAGACCATTTATTGTAAACAGCACTATTCATCAACAAAAAACAATGAAAGTAAAATGAAAAAATTATGTACTACGTGCGGAACTCAGTTTCCTGAAAGCTATACTGAAGAGCTTTGTTCCACTTGCAATGAGGAAAGGCAGTATATCCCGGAAACAGGACAATCATGGACCACTCACCAAAATTTATTGAATACGCACAAAACGAAAATCATACCCCTCAGAGAAAACCTTTATGAATTGGTAATAGAGCCTCGCTTTGCAATCGGGCAACGATGTTTTTTAGTGGTGTCACCCGGTGGAAATATTTTGTGGGATTGCATACCACTGCTGGATGAAGCCACACAAAAATTCATCCAATCAAAAGGAGGACTAAAAGCCATAGCATTTTCACATCCCCACTATTACAGCAATATGAATGACTGGGCACAAACATTTAACTGCCCGATTTACATTCACAAAAATGATGAACCTTATATTGCCGATAAGGGCAACAGGATAAAACTATGGTCAGGCAGGCAACAATTATTATGGGATAATATTACCATTGAAAATATTGGAGGGCACTTTGAAGGAAGTTCTGTTTTACTAATTCCAGCTATGTCAAGAGAGGGCACCATGTTATGTGGCGATACCATGTATCTTTCACCCAGCAAAAAACATTTTGCCATTATGTACAGTTATCCAAACAGAATACCATTGCCTGTAAATGAAATTAAAAGAATCAACCAAAGGCTTCAGGCTATTTCGTTTGACACTATTTATGGCTTTTATAGTTATCAAAATGTGACTGAAAATGCAAGACAAATATTAAATGCTTCTATCAAAAAATATTTGCAGTAAAAGAACAACGAAGTGCTATCATGCATATTGAAGAAAGCCCGATAACGTAGCGGCCATTGTAAAACGACACCCCACAAACCTTAAAACGGATCGTACGACATCCAATCAACTTCCAGTTCATAGGGATGCAATGGTTTCTCAATTGCGTTACCATTGGTTTCAACTCCCCATTCATTGGTATGCCAAAAGTTCATGCGA
>DATCWN010000341.1:0-5034 GCA_036566285.1 Hanamia sp. | reverse complement strand
TTGGAAAGAATCCCGAGAATATTTAGTTCCCGGGATTTTTATTATTACAAAATTTTAGGATTATTTTCTGAAAGCGTACTAGAAGTTTGAAGGATTACCGGTGTCCCACCACAGACGGGTTGCGATATCATCTTTTGCACCTGCTCCCATTTTCGAGACAGCATCTGAAACGCCTGCAGCGTTACCTATTCTTTCGGCACTTGGATAAGGCATTCTTTTAATCCATTGATCGGCTGGTATTACACCCCAATCCGGACTACTATCATTCTTGGCAACATGCGGAATTTTTGGATAACCTGTTCTCCTAAAATCTACCCATGACTCCAGTGTATTGGTGAAATTATTAATCCATTTCTGGGTTATGATCTTCTCCAATTTCAGCTCATTGTTGTCGGCATCATTCCAGGCAACGGTAATTGTAGAACGGGAAGTAAAATTATTACGGGGATCAACGGGATCCACATAATTAAGAGGCTTGCTTGTATTGTCTGCCAGATAAGCATCCACGCCACCTGCACCCCAATCTGCAAAAGATAACCTTACCCCATTTTCATAATTCGTTTTTGGATCACCTGCACCAGCCCAACCCCTAAGGCCTGCTTCGGCTTTAAGAAATGCTACTTCTGCAGCAGTAAAATCTCTTCTGGTAGTGGTAGTTCCGCCATTAGGTGGATCATTGAAATTGGGGTTAACTTTGGAGAAGGGAATATGGTCAGCCTTTGTATTAATATAAGCCCCATTGCGGATCCCTTTATATGGAAAAGATGGATGATCTGCATATAAAGCCGGGCTGGATACCGGTGCAAAATATGAGGAAACGCGAGGATCCTTTAGGCCTCCCAAAAAAGATTCCATTACTGCCCCCATACGGGTATCGTCCCATTGGTAACAAATTTGTGCTACCGGCATAATATTCCCCAATAAAGAATTTGTGAAATTATCGGCATTGGTGGTAATCAATCCAGCAGGATCGCTTAATGCTTTCTCGCCCTGAGTCTTTGCCAAAGCCAGATCAACCTTAACTAAACGCATGGCCAATCTCAATCTAATGGAATTTACCAATTTCATCCATTCAGTGATACTGCCGTGATAAGTAGGGTCAAATTTAGTAAAACCAGTGTATGCTGTGTTTGCAGCAAAATCTGATTGAATGGAATCCAATTGCTTAAAGAAGAGATTGTATAAATCAGATTCTTTATCATAAAGGATTGTAGATTCGGTGCTGCCATAATTGGAATAAATAACAGGCCCATGAATGGCTGTCAATTTAGACATAGACAGAATCTTAATAAATTTTGCCCATGTGCCAAACAGGGGTAAGTTATTGTCCTCGGCCAGTTTGATAACTTGTTTTGCCGGTGACATCACACTCCCATATTCCCTGCCCCAATAGGAATTCCAGCGAATATAATAGGTAGTATTATTGACATTCCCGACAAAATCGGTGCCTGTACTCATAAATCCCATCCAGGAATCCTGTGATAAATCTTCTTCAATCTGGTGCCCATTCAGATTAAATAGCATACCGGAAATGGGCGAACCTACCAGGTTGAAATCCTGCTTTAGCAAGACGTCTGAAATTTGATTGGGGTCCTGGTTGGTGGTTACAAAATCTTTGGTACAGGATCCAAAAATTGTAACGGCGAATAAAGCAAATATTATTTGTTTCATGCTAATGATTTTAAAATTTTAGAAAGTGAACTTTACATTAAATCCAAATGACCTTGTTGATGGCATGGAAAACACATCATTCGACTGCATCGAATTGTTGGTACTCATCGCTTGCTCCGGATCAAATGGCGCTTTTTTGTAGAAGAAAAATAAATTCCTTCCTATCAATGAAACAGAAGCATCTTTGAACAAAGGATTTGCTTTTTGCGATCTAAAAGTGTAACCCAATACCAATTGTGCCAATCTTACATTTGTCCTGGAAAATACATAAGGTTCCATGATTCTATTCCTGTCTCCGACAGTCTGATAATAGGTATATGGATCTATAGATGTTACAGGCTTTGTATTCATGATGGCATTGATAGGGATAGAACCATTATCCCTTTCTGCTGCAGTTTTTTCACTTACACCATAAGAATCCAAAAATGCTTCCGTTTTGGAAAAGGCAACTCCCCCAAATTTTGAATCAACCAGCACACTGGCAAAGAAATTTTTATAGGTAAAATCGTTGTTCCATCCCAATAAAAAATCAGGATTAACATTGCCCACTTTTGTCTCATTTTGTGCTTTGGTTGGGAGTGCGGTAGCAGTATCCAATATGATTTGCCCCGCATCATTTCTTGCAAATTTATAAATCCATAAATCGTTAAAAGAACCCCCTGCCATAATTCGCGAATCAAACCCTTCGTCCTGACCTCCAACCACGTAGTCAGGGTTTGAAGCAATTAATTCAACAATCTTATTTTTATTGCTGGAACCATTGAAAGCGGTTCTCCAAATAAGATTATTTTTTCTAACTGGTTCTGCATCCAGTGTAAACTCAAATCCATTGTTTACTATTTTTCCGGCATTTACATAGTAAAACGTATATCCTGAACCGGATGGGGCGGCTAATTGAATGAATTGGTTAGTGCTGACATCTTTGTAAACAGTAAAGTTAATGCCAAACCTTCCTTTGAGGAACCGTATGTCCGTTCCGTATTCATTAGCTACAATTTTTTCTGGCTTTAAGTTGGTAAAAGGCACCTGTGTGTTTCTGTTGATAGTACCACCGCTACCAATGGAATTCTGTGGGTCAACCACATTGAAGGGAACTTCGTTGGCTGTTTGAGTAAGAGATGCCCTTACTTTAAAGTATGAAATGAATTCTGGCAGTTCCAACATTTGACTAATGATAGCTGACAATCCAATAGAAGGATATAAGTAAGATTCATTGCCAGTAAGTGCAAGGGTGGAAGCCCAGTCGTTACGAGCTGATAAATCTAAAAATAAAAGGTCCTTATATCCAAATGTCAAATTTCCAAAAGCGCCTTGTTTTAGGCTCCGGTTAAGAGTTTTGTTGAAGATTACATTAGAGGGCATATTTGAGAAACTGAAAAAATTAGGGTATTGCAAAGAAGTGGTTCCATTACCGACATTCATACCGTCGTTAAAGTTATTCTTCTGATAACTGACTCCTGCTAATCCGTTTAAACTGATATTTCCAAATGTATTGTTGTATGTGAGAATACCATCGGCATATAAAGCCTTGTCAGTATATCGTGTATAAGACCAGGTGCCGTTTGGACTTACACTAACCGAATTTCCATTGGCTGCATAGCGGTTATCTATTATTACATCATTGTAATCTATATTGCCTCTTACCTGAAAATTAAGGTTCTTAACGATTTCATAGGAAATCTTTACATTGGCAATGACACGATTGGAAGTTTGGAGTTTAGAGTTGCTGTTGAGCTCCCAAAAAGGATTGTTTTGTTTTTCTTCAGTAGAATACCAGTTCATTTTGGGCATATTCCTGGAACTATCAAATATAGCGTAGTCTTGTTTATACTTGTTAAAATCCCGATCCCTGGCAAACAAGTACAAACCTGTAAGTGGGTTATTATAATAACCGGCTCCAGGGCGGTTACGGGATTTTTCGGAAGAAAACAGAATGTTAGAGGTCAAAACTATTTTATCTTTCAACAATTTGGTAGATTGGTTAAACGAAAATTGATTCCTTGCATAAGTATTTGTGGGCATTACACCCTTTGACGAAGTATTTGCATAGGAAAAATAGGCGGTTGTTTTATCACTACCACCCGAAACAGCTACTGAATTGGTAGCAGTTACACCTGTCCGAAAAAAGTCATTGATATAGTCTTTTTGATAACTATCTGATTTAACATTGACAATAGGCGACTTACCATTAACAAGAGCGGTACCAGGTGTACCTGTTGGAGGAGGTGTCCAACTGTAGTCGCCTCCTACTGAGCCATATTTATATTGAAACTCAGGAAGCCCGGATACCTGGTCGAGAATCGTACTGGAACTAAAGTCAACAGATATTTTACCAGCTCTACCCTTTTTTGTTGTGATTAAAATTACACCGTTGGCACCCTGGCTACCATAAAGGACGGATGCGCTGGCTCCTCTTAAGATGCTGATACTTTCGATATCTGCGGGATTAATTGCAGAAAGGCCATCCCCGGCATCAGTTCCACCATAAGAACCCGGCTGGCCACCTTTGTTATTAACCATGGGGACACCGTCAATCACATAAAGAGCCTCACTAGTCCCGGTTAAAGATTTGTTTCCTCTTAATATCGCTTTTGTGGAACCACCCGCACCGGAGTTACTGGTTGCGATATTAACGCCCGCTACTTTACCACTGAGGGCATTCATAAAATTTGTGTTAGCTGCTTTTGTCAATTCATCACCCCCTACCTGTTGGGTAGCATAAGTTAAAGATTTCCTTTCCCTTTTGATACCTAATGCGGTAACCACTACATCCTGAAGTACAGTGTTGTCAGCTACAAGTCGAACGTTGATGTTAGTTCGGCCCTGCACATTTACTGTCTGAGATGCAAGCCCCACATAACTAAATACTAGGTTTGCATTTGAAGGTGCTGAAATAGAAAAATTGCCATTCTCATCCGTGTTTGTGCCTTGAGTGCTGTTATTTACCTTAACACTTACTCCGGAAAGTGGTAAATTACCCGAATCGGTAACCTTCCCTGTGATACTGATATTTTGAGCAAACACATAGGCTTGACAAAAAAGCAATAAGACAATTAGTTGATACATTTTCTTGATCATAAAAACTGTTTTTGTTTAGTTAATAATAAAATCATTAAAATACCAGACTAGTAAAGAATTGGGTAAGAACTTACTTTTTTAATGTGGTTCTAGAGAGAGGTTTTTGTATTTTTTCTATATGGTTCTACAGAGAGAGAGGTCTTTGTATTTTTTCAATGTGGTCTTCAGAGAGAAGTCTTTGTGTCTTAGGCTTAGCTATCGTTTCCTAATGGAAAATTAAATAAAATTGTTAATAAAAATACAAAAGATAATGCATATTTCTTCTATTAATATATTGCGTTAGAT
>DATCWN010000295.1:0-6165 GCA_036566285.1 Hanamia sp. | reverse complement strand
AAATACGAAAATGTGGTAATGTGCCAATTAGCTGATGTGCTAATGTGAAATTAGGATATGAATGATTCGCTATAAGAGAAACTGATTTTAAAGTAGTTATTTGTAATAAAATACAAGTTTATAGGTTATCCTTTTTGGATCATACTCACAAAGCACTTTTATCACGTAAATAAATTGTATAAGGTCAATTAAAATCAATTAAAAGATATTATTTATCTCTGTTTATTTCTCATGATTTGTAGTTTTTGTTAAAAAAAGGCTGTTCCAAAAGAACAGCTTTTTTATCCATAGCAATCAGACCGATAGGTCGGAACCATTCAACCATCCCTTCTAATAGATATGATAATCGCCTATCTGAACGATACTTGCCCCATCGTTAACATAAACCAATCCCACATTTTTGGCATACCACATTTCTGTGGAACGTACCATAACTGAATTTACATAAGCCTCCATTTTTACTTTAATAACATCATCAAAATTAAACTTCCCGATCGTGGCCGGAACGGCTTTGTCAAGAATGGTGAATTTGAAATATGCCGATACAGGAATACCGGCTGCGGTGCCTGATACCGTTGCACTCTGCCAGGTAGAGCCTTTGGCAACATTGTCTTTTAGAATAATTATTTCAGCAGGCGTCGGTTGGTCAAAAGGAAGCGATTTAGAGAGATCAATATAGGAATAATAATTACCTGCATTTTTTCTCAAGAAGAAGGCTGTGTCCGTGAACTGCATAGTGGCTACATCGTATTCGCCTAAAACACTGTATGTATTTCCGGCAATAACTTTTGTGTCAGGAAGTATTTTGTACATAAATGAATCCATGGCCATGCCGCTCATGGTTTCACCATAATACCAGTCGTTGTAGCCGTTGTCAACTTTAAGCGGATAATAATCATTGGATGGCGCTACACCAGGGAGAAAGGTAACTTTAAAAGCGCACTGGCTGTTCCCGTAATGCAGGGTAAACGCCTGTTCGCCGGAGAAAGCAGGTGTGCCGCTTGCAGTCAATGTGATACTCTGTACGCCGGTGCTGCTGAAAGTGCCTGTTTTGGAGAAAGTAATTCCGTTTACCGGATCGGTAGTTATGTTGTAAGTGCCGGCAGAAGCTACAGTAACCTGCACTTGCACTGTATTAGCTGAGGTAACTGTGATGCCTTGTTTGTATTCACCGCTTAAAACCACGGGCTTGCAGTTGCCGGAGCTGTCTCCCAAAACTCCGCTGGACGTAGGTTCCACAGGAAGTGTGGCAAAATTTGCTTTAAACTTTCCGTCAAAAAGGTTTTTGAAGTTATTGGCTGAATCTTTTGCGATTCCTGAAAAGCTTCCTGTGACCTGGCTGGCATTAATGGAAGTGATATTCACTATAAATTCACCGTTAAGCTGGCTTGCCTGGTATAGCATGGTTCCGGAGGAGGAGTAGTCGAATGAAATTTGGGATAAAGAGGCTTTGTAAGACCCGGTTTGGAAAGTATCCGCATATAAAATAAGATTAAAAACCTGGCCCCCATCCGTGCTTACACCTGTGAGATGAAGCTCTTTACTGGTGCCGGTCCCGGATATATAAGCGGTATCCATATCGCCCGTGTATTGATGAGCGCTGTCTTTAAATTCCCAGTTTCCTGTGGGTTTCTGGCTGCCTTTTTCAAAACTATATTCTTTTTTGCAGGCATTCAATAATACCATACCAACAAAAAGTGTGAGGATAACTTTTACGAGTTTCATGGGTGTGTTTTTAATTTTTATAGCCTGTTTTACAACACGAATTTATGATGATTGAGCCTATTATGAAACCTGCATTTCATCATTAACAATCGCTTCAGTTTTCACGGTGCTGTTTGCCTTTTCCATATCTTGTTTAAAAAAACGTTTTTGAAAAAGAAGGATGGTAATGATCCCCGTTGAAATGGAGGCATCGGCGAGATTAAATATGGGCCTGAAGAATTCAAAATCCTGCCCTCCCCAGTAAGGTATCCACGCGGGAAAAGTGGCATTTCTAATCACGGGAAAATAAAGCATGTCCACCACATTGCCATGCAAAAAGCCTGCATAACCGCCGCCTGCGGGAAATATTTTAGCGACATTGAATGTTTCCATACTGCTGTTTTCAAAGATCATTCCGTAAAACATGCTGTCAATCAGGTTGCCCAATGCTCCTGAAAATATTAATGCCACACAAATGATGAAACCGGGATGAAGCTTTTTTTCGATTATATTTTTTATGTAAAAAACACCAAAGATTACTGCGGCCAAACGAAATAAGGTTAATAGCATTTTCCCCCAGTCTCCACCGAATTTCCATCCATAAGCCATTCCCTCATTTTCTATAAAGTACAGCCGGAACCATTCTCCCAAAACCGCATGAGATTCTCCGATATGGTAATGTGTTTTTATATAAATTTTAAAAGCCTGGTCTGCGATTACAAGGAGGCATATCAACAAAAATATTTTTCTTCCTTTCACTTGATAAATTTGATGCCAAAGATAATATAATTAGGCAATGTGCTAATTAGCTAATTGGATAGTTTGTAATCCATGATATTTATAATTTCATCACAGAAAGAATATTCCTTTTTATCGTTGCTGCTTACGATTACCAGCCGGTTGCTGCAATAGTTTTTTATTAAAGAATGATAAAGTAAGATGCCATCATCATCCAGGTTGGTGAGTGGTTCGTCCAATAGTACAGTGGGTACATCGCTAAAAATGGCTTGTGCCAGTTTTACTCTTTGTTTCATTCCGCTGCTGAAATAACGGATTTGTTTATAAGCAGATTTTTCCAATCGTAATAAATAAACGATTTGTTTCGTATCGATGGAAGGGAGCCAGCCTTTCATTTTATTGTGAAAAGAAAAAAATTCATTCAATGTCATTTCTTCTACCAGTTCGAGGTAAGGAGCGGCAAACGATATTTTCTGAAAAATATTTTCAGGAGCAATGGAATTATTTTGTTCGTAGTAATTTACACTTCCCTCATTATAGATTGCTGAACCCGAAATTATTTGAAGTAAAGTTGATTTGCCTGAACCATTGGGCCCCGTGATGGCATAGTGTTTATTAAAATCAAATTGATAATTCAGATTGCGAAAAATCCAATCCCTGTTGAAGCGCTTGCCCAGACTTGTCAGATTGATTTGCATTAAAAATTAATAGCTCATTTCTTTCGTGAAGATTTATGATTCTTTCTATTCTTCTTTTATCTTTTTTAAGATGCCCAGGTCTGCAATTAGCTAATCAGCTAATTTTCACATTTTCACATTTTCTAATTTTCCTCAAGCTTTTCTTTGGAAGAAACTTTTAAAATACCTCTCTTGCTTTCTTTTATAAATTGGAGAATCTCTTTTTTCTCTTCAGAATCGGGTAACTCTTTTTCAATAAGATGGGTGGCCTGGGTAATGTTCAATCCGTGCATATAAATATTGCGGTAGATTTCGAGGATGCTGTTTATTTTTTCATTAGAAAAACCTCTTCTTTGCAAACCAACCGAATTGATACCCACATAACTTAGTGGAGAACGCCCCGCTTTTATGTAAGGCGGCACGTCTTTAATAATTTCTGTGCCGCCCGCAATGTAAGTGTGGGCGCCAATCTTAGAGAACTGAATGGCAGCGGCCATGCCACCGATGATGGCGTACTCACCAATTTCTACATGCCCCGCAAGTTGTACGGAATTAGCAATGATTACATGATTACCAATATTGCAATCGTGAGCAATATGGCTATAGGCCATTAATAAACAGTTGCTGCCAACTACGGTTTTCCATTTATCTTTTGTACCGCGGTTTACGGTTACGCATTCGCGGATGGTAGTATTATCTCCTATTTGAACGGTAGTTATTTCGCCATCAAATTTCAGGTCTTGTGGTATGGCTCCTAACACGGCTCCCGGAAAAACTTTGCACGATTTTCCAAGCGTTGTGTTTTCCATTATTACCACGTGCGACATAATGTGCGAGCCGTCTCCAATGATTACGTTTTTCTCAATAACTGCGAAGGGGTCAATTTTTACATCCTTGCCAATTTTAGCTTCCGGATGAATATGTGCGAGAGGGCTAATCATATCAGGGGATTGGGGCGTTTTACTATTTGGGCAATCAGAATGGCTTCGGTAACTACTTTATCACCTACATAAACCGTTCCTTTCATTTCACAAATTCCCCGTCTGATGGGATGCATAAGTTCCATTTTTAAAATAAGTGTGTCGCCGGGAACTACCTTTTGTTTGAATTTGCAATTATCTATTTTAAGAAAATAAGTATCGTACTTGTCAGGCGAATTTCTGGGAATGGCAATAAAGCCTCCCACCTGCGCCAGCGCTTCTGCCAATAAAACACCGGGCATTACTGAGTTTCCGGGAAAATGCCCCTGGAAAAACGGCTCATTATAAGTTACATTTTTGATGCCCACCACATGCGTTTCCGTGAGTTCAATTATTTTATCAACCATTAAAAATGGATAGCGATGGGGCAATGTTTTTTCTACTTCCTGTATATCGAGCAGGGGAGGAATGCTGGGATCATATTTTGGAATCTCCTGCCTGTATTTGTATTTCTTAATGTGCTCTTTTATTTTTTTTGCAAACTTTATGTTGGAAGAGTGGCCGGGCCTGTTGGCTATAATGTGTGCTTTAAAGGGATATCCCACCAAAGCAAGATCGCCCACTACGTCTAACAGTTTGTGTCTTGCCGGCTCATTAGGAAAGCGGAGGGTGAGGTTATTTAAAATTCCCGCTTCACTTACCTGCACGTCTTTTTTGTGAAAAATTTTTGAGATCCTTTTTACCTGGTCTTCATCTACCGGCTTATCAACTACCACAATAGCGTTATTAATATCTCCACCCTTTATCAGGTCGTTTGCAAGAAGCTGTTCCAGTTCGTGAAAGAAACAAAAGGTACGGCTCGGCGCTATTTCTTTTTCAAAATCTTTAATGTTTCGCAGGTCAGCGTGTTGGGTACCCAACACCGGGGAATTAAAATCAATTAAGGTGTTGATGCGGTAATCATCATAAGGCAACGCCACCATTTCCACTTTTTTTTCTTCATCTACAAAAGTGATGTTGTGCTGAATGGTATAATATATTTTTTGGGCATTTTGTTTTTCAACACCTGCCTTGGAAAAATGTTCAATAAAAAGTTGGGAGCTTCCATCGAGTATGGGAACTTCTTCGCGGTCAATTTCTATCAACGCATTGTCAATTTGCATTCCTACCAGGGCAGCCATCAGGTGTTCGATGGTCCCGATCCTGGCACCATTCGCTTCAATGGTAGTGCTCCGGTTCGTTTCTATTACATTATCCACGTCTGCTTTTACCACAGGCTTGCCGGGCAGGTCTATTCTTTGAAAATTAATGCCGGTGTTAGGTTCTGCCGGCAATATATTCATCGTAACTGAATGCCCTGTGTGAATACCGGCGCCTGAAATAGTTACTGCATTTCTTAATGTGTGCTGAAAAAATTTCTCCTTAGAATTCAATGATTGCATGGGCGCGAAAGTAAGAAAACTATTGCTTTTATTGCGTGGTATAACGGAAGGGAATATTTATATAAAGAAATCCTTACTGAAATCGGTTGATTAATCAATTACTTTTTCATCCCTCAGCTTTTCTACCATTTGTTCCAGATCCTTGAGTCTTTTTTCAATTTCAGGCAAGTTCCTGCTTAATATCTGGCTTCTCAGGGCATGCCCATAATCAAATGCGGGAGAACCTGTAACAGCGGTATTTGGAGTTTTTATAGATTTACTCACACCGCTTTGGGCGTTTATTTTACTTCCGTCAGCTATTTGAATATGGCCCACTATTCCTGCCTGCCCGCCGATCATTACATTTTTGCCAATTTTTGTACTTCCGCTTATTCCGGATTGGGCGGCAATTACAGTGTTCTGTCCTATTTCAACATTATGAGCTATTTGGATAAGGTTATCGAGCTTGGCGCCTGATCGTATCATGGTAGAACCTATAGTGGCTCTGTCAATTGAAGAGTTAGCACCTATTTCCACATTGTCTTCTACCACTACGTTTCCTATTTGAGGTACTTTTTTAAAACTCCCATCTGGCTGGGGTGCGAATCCAAAACCATCGCCACCAATGACGGACCCTGCGTGTATGGCCACATTTTTTCCCACCACACAATCATGATGAATTTTTACACCCGGATACAAAACAGA
>DATCWN010000032.1:0-5458 GCA_036566285.1 Hanamia sp. | reverse complement strand
ATATTGAAAAAGTAAAAGCATATTATCCATTGATGGCGACATACCTCAATATTAAAAATCCGGATAGCGTTCATTTAAATTATCAAAGAATTCATGAAGCTACCGCTTCACCTGATCAACCAAATGTGGTAGTAGTTATCTGCGAAAGTTTTTCTGCGTATAAAAGCAGCATGTATGGAAATCCGCTAAACACTACCCCTTATTTTAATGAGATGTGCCGCCAGGGAATTTTCTTTGACCGTTGTTTTACTCCGGCTTATGGAACGGCGCGTGGCGTGTGGGCCACCATTACCGGAATCCCTGATGTGGAATATCCCAACACCTCCAGCCGCAACCCGGCTTATGTGGATCAGCATTCCATCATCAACGATTATAAAGGGTATGAAAAATTTTATTTCATAGGCGGCAGCTCAAGCTGGGCCAATATTCGCGGGTTGCTCACCAATAATATCGCAGGGTTGCATTTGTTTGAAGAAGAGAATTATAAAGCCGAGACCATAGATGTCTGGGGCATTAGTGATAAAAGATTATTTCTTGAAGCCAACAAAGTTTTGAAAGAACAAAAGAAGCCGTTTTTTGCTGTGATACAAACAGCAGATAACCACAGGCCCTACACCATTCCTGAAGAAGATAAACATGAATTTTCTTTGAAAAAATATCCGGAAGATTCCTTGAAAAAATATGGGTTTTACAGCAATGCAGAATTGAACGCATTCCGATATACTGATTTTAGTTTTCAAAAATTTATTGAAGCGGCTAAAAAAGAATCCTATTTTAATAATACCATTTTTGTTTTTGTTGGCGATCATGGTATCAAAGGCGATGCAGGCGATATGTTTCCAAAAGCCTGGGAATCCAATGGTTTAACAGCGCAGCATGTACCGCTTCTTTTTTATGCGCCTGCTTTATTATCGCCTCAACGAATCAATAAGACCTCTTCACAACTGGATATTTTACCAACGGTTTCTGCGCTGGCAAATATTCCTTTTGTAAATACCACTTTGGGTAAAAATTTATTAGATTCAGTTTCCAATAATGTTCGTTTTAAAAATGCGGCTTTTTTATTTGACCCAAGTATCAAACAAATTGGAATGGTAACTGATGAATATGTTTATGTACATAACCTTATAAGTGGAAAAGAAGATTTTCGCTCGTCAAAAGATAATTTGCCGTTAGCCAGTACGGCTGCGGTGGAAGAGGATAAAAAGACATTACAATCTTTATCACAGGCATACTATGAAACCGCAAAGTACATGCTGTATCACAACAAAAAGATAATTGCAAAATAGCAGAAAATAAACTGTCGTAAACTTGCCGTTTTAATCATGATTATTAAAGCCAACTTACCAAAGACCGTTCCTTTAACCATTCAGTGGATCTTAAAGATTTCGCTGATCTACCTTTTCATTTTTACGATATTACGCATAGCCACCGTTGTTTTATTTATTCCTGCAAATGTATCTGCGGGTTCCCTGTTTCCCTCATTCTGGCTGGGCTTTCGCTACGATGCCAAATGGATTGCCATTATACTTTTACCCATCGCCATACTTTCTGTTTACTCAAAACTTTCGCCGTTTTTTTCTGAAAGAAATAAAAAAATATGGTCTTACTACCTGGCCTTAGCCACGCTCTTTGTGTTGTTTTTTTATGGCGCCGATTTTGGAAATTTTAGTTACAACCATACCCGCATCAATGCAAGCGCTTTGAACTTCGCCGAAGACCCGGTTATTTCTTTTAAAATGCTCTGGCAGAGTTATCCGATGGTGTGGCTCATAACTGCGCTGGTGGCGGCGGTTGTTTTGCTTTCAAAACTTTTTAAGAGAACCCATGTGCTAACTACTAAAAGAAATTCGCAGGAAAACATGGTTTATAAAAAACGCTGGCATGCCGGCGCCATCATTTTTTTGTGCTGGTGTGTCTATGGAATTTTTTCTCTTCAACCTTTAAAATGGAAAGACGCGTTTGAGCTAAATGATAATTTCAAATCGTATGTGGCTTTAAATCCATTGCAAAATTTTTTCACCACGCTCCGTTTCCGAAAGCCATCTTTTGATGATACCAAGGCCAAAGAACATTTCCCGTTGATTGCCGATTTCTTACAATTGAGTCCCAAGAACATTGACAACAAAGAATATTCCAGGGAAATTTTACCACATAGTAAATCGCTGGAAAGCAGGCCTAATATCATTTTGATAATCTGCGAAAGCTTTAGCATGTACAAGAGCAGCATGAGCGGCAACCCTTTGAACACTACGCCTTACTTCAAACAATTATGCGACAGCGGTATTTTTTTCAACAGGTGTTTTACGCCCACCTTCGGCACGGCACGCGGCGTATTTGCCACCATCACCGGCATCCCGGATGTGCAACTTTCCAAATTTTCTACAAGAAATCCGGCGGCTATTAATCAACACACTATCATCAATGACTTTGAAGATTACAACAGGTATTACTTCATTGGTGGCAGCAGTGATTTTAATAATTTTGAAGGACTGATAAAAAATATCGACGATGTAAAAGTTCACCAGGAAGGTTCCTACCAATCAAGGCCGCTGAATGTATGGGGCATCAGCGATAAAAACCTTTTCATGGAAGCGGGAAATGTTTTTTCACAAGACAAGAAACCTTTTTTTGCGGTGATACAAACTGCCGATAATCACCGTCCGTTCAGCATTCCCGAAGAAGATACCGATTTTGAAAGAAGGATAGTACCCGAGGACACGCTTCAAAAATATGGGTTTGAGTCTTTAAAAGAATTCCAGGCATTTTGCTACACCGATTATTGTTTTAAAAAATTAATAGAAAGCGCCAAAAAGCAAAGCTGGTTCAGTAATACCATTTTTGTTTTTGTGGGCGACCACGGCGTGGGAGGGGAAACTTCTTTTATTTATCCTGATGAATTGAATTTAGGAAAACTGAGTGATGAGCATGTGCCGCTTCTATTTTATGCACCGGAATTATTAAGCCCGAAAACACATGATGAAGTGGTTTCACAAATTGATGTATTGCCCACTATTGCTGGCATGCTGCATCAACCTTATGTAAATACCACATTGGGAAGAGATTTGCTGAACTCCAAAAATAAAATGGATGCCGCCTTTATTATCCATCACGATGAAGGGAACATTGGCGTGGTTACCAACGATTTTTTCTTTATGAAAAACCTGCAGATCAATAAAGAAGAACTGATGCCTTTGAGCAATCATTCTTTTAGCATCGGCCCCACACAAAAAGACTCTATAAAAAAATCTCTTTCGCAATTGACCTCTGCTATTTACGAGACGGCGAAATGGATGCTGGTGAATAATAAGGGGAAGTAAGGGTTCTTATTACAAAATTGGATCCATGCCAAGGCCGGTTTTCTAATTTATCGTACATTATCTACCAGCAAAAAATCAATAAATACCTTTCTCTATTCTGGATTATTATCAACCTGATATAATCCGTATTCTTTTTCTTCTGATAAAGATTTTAAATACACCGGAAAAGGATTCTTTTTTTAATTTACAAACTCATGCGTTAATCCACGGAAATCCACCGGTACCAGTTTGCTCACGCCTGGCTCCTGCATGGTAACTCCATAAATAATGTCAACAGCAGCCATCGTCATTTTATTATGCGTTACAATGATGAACTGCGATTCCTTGCTGAACTTACGAATCATTTGGGTAAACTTGCCTACGTTGGCATCATCGAGCGGCGCATCCACTTCGTCGAGAATACAGAAGGGCGCCGGCTTTATGAGGTAAATGGCGAACAAAAGCGCCGTGGCTGTCAGGGTTTTTTCACCGCCGCTCAACTGGGTAATACTGGTAGGCCGCTTTCCTTTGGGCTTTGCCACTATATCAATCCCGGTTTCTGCAAGATTATCCGGATTGTCCATGATCATATCTGCGGTGTCGTCTTCTGTAAAGAGAGCCTTGAATACATTCTGGAAATTTTCCCTCACCTGGTTGAAGGTTTCGAGGAATTTTTGGTTGGCGGTGGTTTCCACTTCCTGTATGGTCTGCAATAAAGATTCTTTGGCGGTTACCAAATCATTTTTTTGCTCGCCTATAAAATCAAAGCGCTTCTTCATTTCAGTGTAAGCTTCTATGGCCGTAGGGTTTATTTCCCCCATATTCTCCAATCGCTTCTTCATGCGGTCATTTTTGGCCTGTAGCTCTTCCAACGGTATTTGCGTAGTCCTTTCTTCCTCCAGAATTACATCAAGGTCCACTTTAAATTCCACATGCAGCCTCTCCTTCATCCCGGCAAGGTGAAGCTTTAGCTCGTTCAACTTATCTTTTATTTCAGTTAATAACTGATCTGTCTGCTCTTTCAGCTTTTGTTTAGTCCGCAGCCCGTTCTCCTTCGCATTCAGCTCGTTACGCAAATTATAATACGCCTGGTCAGCCTCATTCAGCTTCTTTTCTTCTGCATCTTTATTTTTCAATAAAGCGATAACGGCCTCTTCCAGTTCTTTTAATTCACTGGAAGTAGTGGAGATGTTTTCCGCAGATTCTTTTAGCTGGTGTTTACTGTTTTCGCTCTGGGTGCTCAGGTCGGTAAATTGCCGGGTTTTGAACTCCAGCTCTTGTTTTAGCGAATTTACCTTGCTTTGCTGGCGGGTAAGCTGTAGATTATTGTCGTTGTACAGGCGGTTTACCTCGTTAAATTCCTGCTCGGCTTTGGCGAATTCATCGCTGGTAATTTTCATGCGGGCATTGTGCTCCCCTACCTGGTCTATCAGGAGTTCCAGCAGGCTTCTTGTTTCTTTTATGGCCAAATGATTTTGCTCCAGTTGCCCATTCATTTCCTTTAACCGGTTTTCGGCATTGGCCTGCTGGTGAAGCATATTCTCTATCTTGTTCTGAATAGCATAAGTGGAGTTAATAAGCTCATTTATAACCTGTTGAGCCTGTTGAATGGCACTTTCATTCAGTTGTTGATTGAAGGTTGCTATCTCATTGGATTTCTGAAGAATGCCTTCTTTCAATGCATTCACTTTCGCCTGCTGAAGCGAAATTTTCTCCATTAATTTTTCTAAATTTTTGGCCCTTCCTATCTTTTTACCCTCAAACAAACCCACGCTTCCGCCGGTAAGAGAGTACTTTCCTTTTACATATTTGCCATTTTTTTCCAATATTACGTGGCCGTCGCTGTTTTGCAGGGCGGCTTCATTTTCCGCAATAAAAACATTGCCCAAAAGATAGCCGGCAAGGTGGCGGTATTTTTCATCTATTTCAATAATTTCCAAAGCAGGGATGGTATTCTCAAGCAGCGCGGGCCCTGTATTATTTTCAAGGGAATGCAACTGGTCCAGCAGGAAGAATTTGGCCTTGCCTTTTTTATGGGCATCCAGTAAATGCACCGCCGTTAATCCTTCGTTTAAATTATCCACCACATAATAATTGAGGTAAGGCTCCAGCACATTCTCCACCGCGGCACGGTATTCTTCTTTCACATAAATAATATC
>DATCWN010000533.1:0-9959 GCA_036566285.1 Hanamia sp. | reverse complement strand
TAGAGAATGATGGTCGCGGTCATTTTAAAAATGTTACTGATAACTATAGTAAAGAACTTTCAAAAATTGGATTTGTAAAAAGCGCTGTATGGTTTGACCTGAACAAAGATGGCCTGAAGGATTTGATTGTCTCTCCGGAATGGGGTGGTCTATGTGTGTTCTTAAACCTAAAAGGAAATTTTAAAAAGCAAATGCTCACTGATAAGAAAGGTTGGTGGAATTTCGTGCTGCCGGTAGATTTTAATGGTGATGGAAATATTGATTTAATTGCCGGCAATGAAGGCTTGAACAATAGGCTGATAGCTTCTCCGGAACAGCCTGTTCGATTATATTTCAACGACTTTGATGATAACGGGAAAAAAGAACAAGTGCTTACCTACTATTTGAATAATCATGAAATCCCTTTCGGAAATAAAGATGAATTGCAGAAACAAATTCCCATAATTAAAAAGAGATTTTTGTATGCACAAGATTTTGCAAAGGCCTCTTTAAATAATATTTTTTCTGAAGAAAAATTAAAAAATGCAGAAGTGCTATCTGCGGATTATTTTGCCAGTTCTATTTTAATGAACCAGGGGGATATAAAATTTACAACAATGCCTTTGCCATGGCTTGCACAATTAAGCCCCATGAAAGATGCGGTAATAATTAACGCAAATAACGACAGCCTCCCTGATATTTTATTAGTTGGAAATTTTTATGATAATAATATTCAGATGGGCAGAAATGATGCGGACTTTGGAACCATCTTGATCAATAAAGGCAATGGCCGGTTTGTTTGCGAAAGCACTAATGGCTTAGCAATAAAAGGGCAGGTTCGCCATGTTAAAAGAATAAATATTGGAAAGAAAGAAGCCTATATTCTGGCGCGAAATAATGAAAGTGTGATGGTTATTCAATTTGTTGAGGAAAGAAAAATTAATAGATAGGATAATAAATTTTAGTAACCCATTTTAAAGTGTCAGGTTCTTCCAGCCTGTTAGTTATTAAAGATTCGAAAGGTATAGCAGGCGAGTTTAAATGATTATCATCTTTGTAAATTTCTAATTCTCTGAGTGCTTCACTTGTTGTATATATTCCACCTTTTACTTGTGTAACTAAAATTTTCCCGGGTACCATTCTTTTTACTAAAAAGTTACTATCACCTGGCAATTCTTTATCAACAGGAATTGCAACCATTGTTTTAAAATACCCACTGTCATAAATTATATTCAACATAGGAGGGTTTGTTTCTCTTGCATTATTTAATGAAATATATTTTTTCAGTTTTTCTATTAAACCATAAATAATGGGTGTAGAGGGATATATTGCAGATTGGTATTTTGTAGCTATTAAAAGAGTATCAGTTACCTGTATCTGCCTGATGTTTATACCATATATATTTTCACTTTTTTCGAGAAAAGATTTAAGATGTGTGAGAATTATAACTGCATTTTTTTTCAGATTCCTAGAATAAAAATAGTTTCTGATTTTAGCAATAGGGTCTGCAACTGGCTTAAACTGACAACTCCATAGTACCGCAACTGCATCTTTGCTAAAGGGTAATAAATTTACAGTGGTTATAAATTCAGCTTCATTTTTTTTGATGGCAATATTAATACTATTATACATTTTTTTCTGCAAACTATATGAATAATTATCGTCAACATTTTTAGTATTAGTACTTGCTAAATTATTTTTTAAATCATCAGGCCACCATTTTATCCATTTATTTTCGTCAAATAAAAATCTGCCCGCACCGTTTATATTTGTTTTTATGTAAACCGTTTTGGAGAAAGAATTCTCAACAGGAATAATGAAATATAAAATTGTTAAGGTAACGGCGCACAAAATAAAAAATAATACAAGCCTTTTTTTCATGCAAGAATATTTTAAACCTATTGCAAAGTACTTAATCGCATTTAACCAGATTAATATCTTTTGTAAAAAATCTTAAATACTTTTTTTACACAAACAGTTTATCTTTTCTAGCCAAATAAATTAAATTACATATCTTAATTCAGCAACAAAAAATAATTGTTTATGAAAAAACTATTTTGCTTTATCATAATTACTTTTTCCTTCTCCCTTTCCTTTTCCCAAAAAGTTGACCCCTGGAAAATTGTCGCAGAAAAAATAAACCTTTCAGATTATTATGGCGAAACGGTTGCCAATGGCGTGATTGGCATCGTTTCATCTGCCGAACCGCTCAAGTGTAAAGATGTGGTGTTGAATGGCGCTTATGATCAATACGGCCGCGGAAGAGTCAGCAATTTTTTGAAAAGCTTTAATCTCGTAAACATGAATCTGGATGTTGACGGGCACCGAATAGGAACACCAGACGCCACCAATATGCGCCAGGTGTTGGATATGAAACATGCTAATTTTACAACCACTTTTGATTACCAGGATAAGGCCAGCGTTTCTTACACTTATTATGCGCTGCGCAATCTTCCTTACACAGTTTTGGTGGATGTAACCATCAAAGCAAAAAAAGATATTGAAATCATTCCGGCGAGCGTAATGGAAGCGCCCGATGCACTGAAAGAGGTACAAAACTATTACAACCAGATTGACCGGCCACATGTAAAGCTAAGCTTGCTTTCGTCTGTGGCAAAAAGCCCAACTGGCAAACTAATCCTTGCTTCATCCACTACTTTTTTATTTGACGAACCAAACGGTTCCGAGCCCGAATTGATTCATGAAATGTGGGATAATAATATGCATCTTGCTAAATTCAAAAAGAAATTAAAAGCGGGTGATAATTACCATTTCGCAATTGCAGGCGCTTCTATCACAACCGCGCAACATGACGATCCTTTGAATGAAGCAGAACGATATGTGATTTATGCAAAGCTTCAAGGCACACAAAGATTAAAAGATTTTCACAATGCTGCATGGGATGAATTATGGAAGAGTGATATAACTATTGAAGGCGATGATGCAAGTCAGCGCGACGTGCATTCCGCCATGTATCATTTATATTCTTTTGTAAGAGCAGGAACGGCGTATAGCCCGTCGCCAATGGGTTTAAGCGGATTGGGCTACAATGGCCATGTATTTTGGGATACAGAATTATGGATGTTCCCGGCCATTTTAATATTGCATCCCGAAATGGCAAAGAGCATGATTGAATATCGTTTTCAAAGATTGGCGCAAGCCAAACACAATGCCTTTGCACACGGTTATAAAGGCGCTATGTTTCCCTGGGAAAGCGCTGCAAGCGGCAATGAAGAAACTCCCGTGTGGGCATTGAGTGGGCCATTTGAACATCACATCACTGCAGATGTAGCCATTGCCGCATGGAATTATTTCGCCGTTACGCAGGATACCTCATGGCTTCGTGAAAAAGGTTTTCCAATCATAAAAGAATGTGCCGATTTCTGGGCAAGCCGCGTTGAAAAAAATGGCCCCGGAAAATACGATATTAAAAACGTGGTGGCAGCGGATGAATGGGCAGAAAATGTTGACAATAATGCCTTTACCAATGCGGCCGCAAAAGCGAATCTCCGGTATGCGGTGATGGCTGCAAATATTTTGCATGAACATGCGGATAGTGAATGGACCGAGGTAGAAAAAAATATTCCAATTTTAAAATTAAGCAACGGAGTTACCTCCGAACATGCAGCATATCGTGGCGAAAAAATAAAACAAGCTGATGTAAACCTGTTGGCATATCCATTGAATGAAATAACAGATCCGCAACAAATTAAAAAAGACCTGGAATATTACGAAAGCCTTATTGCGGAAGGATCTCCTGCAATGACTCATGCCATTTTTACTATCCTGCATGCAAGGCTCAATGAACCCGTCAAAGCATGGAAAGCTTTTGAGCAATCCTTTATTCCCAATAAAAAAAATCCCTTTGGAGTGTTGGCCGAAACTGCCGGGGGAACCAACCCTTATTTTGCAACCGGCGCAGGCGGATTTTTACAAAGTGTATTAATGGGTTTTGGAGGTTTAGATATTACTCCTGGAGGAATAGTGCAGGTAAAAACTTCATTGCCACCTACCTGGAAAAGCCTTACAATAACAGGTGTGGGAATGGAGAAAAAAACTTTTGTAAATAAATAGACTATTCTCCATTCAATGAATGGCCTGAAACTTGAGTATGATTTACCTTATCACAAACTGATTTTTTGATTTAATAACCAAAGGGAAATAAAATACATTTGTGTTTTCATTTCCTGTAAATTGTTTTTTTAATTTTAAAAACATTCATCATGCAATGGCAAGGAAGAAGAGAAAGCAGCAACGTGGACGATCGCCGTGGAATTTCCGGTGGTGGGCTGGCTGTAGGAGGTGGGGTAATTGGCGTCATATTTATTCTCGCTAAATTTTTATTGGGCGGTGGAGACGTTAACGATTTGCAACAATTAATTCCTCAGGAACAGCGGCAGGAAATGACTGCAGAACAAAAAGCCGCAGATGATAAAGAGGCTTCCTTTGTAAAAGTAGTTTTAGCCGACACGGAAGATGTATGGACGAAACTATTTAGTGATATGGGAAGAACTTATACCCAACCTACCTTGGTTCTTTTTCGCGATGCTACTACCTCCGGATGCGGAACAGCAAGTGCTTCAACCGGGCCGTTTTATTGCCCGGCAGACCAGGATTTATATATTGATTTATCTTTTGCGCAGCAATTAAAAGAGCAGTTTGGCGCCACCGGCGATTTTGCAATGGCTTATGTGGTAGCGCATGAAGTGGGCCATCACGTGCAGGATTTATTGGGCGTTACCGGTAAAATGCAACAACTCCAACAACAGGTAAGTGAAACAGAATACAATAAATATTCTGTGCGTTTGGAACTCCAGGCAGATTTTTATGCAGGCCTTTGGGCGCACTACAACCAGAAGATGAAAAATGTAATTGACCCCAATGACATTAATGAAGCGCTTACCGCTGCCAATGCTATTGGCGACGACCGGCTTCAGCAGGAATACCAGGGAACCGTTACCCCCGATTCTTTTACACATGGCACTTCCGCACAACGAATGTATTGGTTTAAGAAAGGCTATGAGACGGGTGATTTTAACCAGGGAAATACGTTTGCAGCAGGAAGCTATTAATTTGAAAATTAGCAATGTGAAAATGAAGGTCAATGTCTTTTAAAATATTGAACTTCCTGCTCATGCTTTTCGGCGGCATCCCTACTGGAGAATGTTCCTAAATTTTTTCGTTTATGTGTTTTAGGATTCAACTTTTTTGAATACAGCCGGTATTCCCCGGATTTTAATTTGCGTATCATGGCATTTAATTTTTTGAAATAAAAAGTACAATCAAAATGCCAAAAAATCATTCCGGTTCGGAATATAAAACCTGGCAATTGGTACAAAAGAAACTTCGCCTGTGTGTTTTGCCGCAATGTTTTTTAATAAAAGGAATGTTACAACGCGGGCATATTTTTTTGGTGTGGGCAAGCCAATGTTTCTTCAATACATATTCTTTTTTCCATTTTAAAAAATCGAAGCTGTAATTGCGGGCTTCCTTTATCATCTCGTCGATTTTCTTTGCGGGAATATCTTTTATTTTATTTTCAGGATGAAGAAAAATTCTAAAAAGCACTTCATTTTTTATGATGTTGCCAACTCCTGTGAAAATATTTTGATTCAGCAGCGCATCACAAACTAATGCATCAGGGATTTTTTTCAGTTTTATTTTCGCAGCTTTTGGATTCCATACATCGCTCATTACATCTGAAGTCCAGTCATACACCTCTTCCAAATCTTCTTCAATAAATTTTACAGAGCAAGCATAAAAGTTGATTTCTCCATTTTTAAAAATCAATCGTAACCGCGGTGGCGATTCTTTCTGTTCATTAATTCTATAACTGCCAAACAGCATAAAATGAATGCGTACCGTAAAATGTTTAAAGCAGATTAGGAAATGCTTCCCCCAACTTTTGAAATCAATTATGGTTTGGCCGGCCAACCGTTGAATATCGAGTTTGCTGTTGCCTTCCACTTTTAAAATTTTTCTTCCAATAAATTCTTGTACTTCTTCTTTTAAAATAACAATGGAAGGGCCTTCTGGCATAATTAAATTTTTTTAAACGATGGTTCAAAGGCTGCGCCAAAAAATTTACCTGAAAAAATACAAGTAAAACTTGTTATTATTTTAAAAATGTCAGCCGTTTATATCGGGCTTTGTTGCATAAAGAAAATCGCATTTAAATTAAGCGGTACATTTGAAGATAAAGATAAAAGCGGTTACGCATTTCAGCGAACACCAAAACTTAAACTCAATATACTTTATGATGCAAGGAGCTATGCTTCAATATTTCCACTGGTATTTGCCGGGAGATGGAAATTTGTGGAAGCAAATAAAACAAGAGGCGCCCCGCCTGAAAGAGCTGGGGTTTTCTACCATATGGTTTCCGCCAGCCTGCAAAGGTGCTTCGGGAGGATACAGCACCGGATATGATATTTACGATTTGTACGACCTGGGAGAATTTGATCAAAAAGGTTCGGTGCGCACCAAATACGGAACCAGACAAGAATATGTAGAGGCCATAGATGCCGTACATGCGGCAGGCATGCAGGCTATGGTAGATATTGTATTAAACCACAAGGCCGGCGGCGATGAGATGGAAAAAGTGAATGTAGTAAAAGTAAACCCGGACAACCGCAACCAGGTATTGTCAGCTCCCTTTGAAATAGAAGCTTTTACAAAATTTACTTTCCCCGGCAGAAGGAAAAAGTATTCTGAATTTGAATGGGATTTTATGTGTTTCAGTGGTGTTGATTACGCATACAATCTTAGCGAGGATGGCATATTCAGAATCATAAATAGTTATGGCGATTCGTGGCAGAAAATGATCAGTGATGAAAAAGGAAATTATGATTACCTCATGTACAACGATATTGATTATAGAAACGGCGCCGTTCGTGAAGAGCTTAGCCGCTGGGCGAAATGGTATTGGGATCAGGCAAATTTTGATGCCGTAAGACTCGACGCGGTAAAGCATATTTCTCCATCCTTTTATGTAGAATGGCTGAACAATTTGCGGCAAAATACCGGGAAGGAAATTTTCGCTGTTGGTGAATATTGGGCTCCCGGTTTTTTAAATTTGCTCTTACAATATATAGAAGCCACAGAAGGAAAAATGAGCCTCTTCGATTCTTCGTTTCATCAGAATCTTCACCAGGCGTCAAAGGGAGGAAACCATTACGACATGCGCAATATTTTCAATGAAACGCTGGTAAAAGCGATGCCACAAAAAGCGGTAACCGTTGTGGCCAATCACGATACACAGCCGCTTCAATCGCTGGAAGCCCCGGTGGATCCGTGGTTTAAGGCGATAGCTTATTCATTGATCTTGCTGCGCGATGAAGGATATCCCTGCGTTTTTTATCCTGATCTTTATGGCGCTAATTACAAAGACCGCGGCAACGACGGCAAAGAATATGAAATCTGGATGCCCAAAGTAAACGAATTAGAAAAACTTCTAAAGGCACGTAACTGCCATGCGTATGGAATGCAAAGAAATTATTTTGACCACGCCAATTGCATTGGATGGACGCGCGAGGGAGATGAACAACATAGCGGATGCGCTGTGGTCTTGTCTAACGGCGACAATGGGAATAAAACTATGGAAATTGGAAAGCGGTATGCCGGTAAAATATTTGTAGATATGCTGAAAAAAAATCCTGCTGAAATAGAAATAAACAAAGACGGATGGGCCGAATTTTATGCACCTGCAGGTTCTGTTTCGGTGTGGGTGGAAAAGTAAGGGAAAAGTAAGGACAATTTTTTTCAATCAAGCATAGATGTGTATCCTAAGGGAGTTTATGATGCCGCCAAAAAATGTTTGATAATGCCCTCAGGATGGACAGCGTAATTTGAAACCAAACAAAGGCTTTACGCAAAAGTTGAGAGCTCTTTTTTTATTAATTTAGCTGTGTATGAAATGGGGGCCTGGCATATTCCCTGCTAACCTGGGCCGGGTGTAGCAATTACCCTCTTTGTAAATGAATCTAAATATGACAAAACCTATCACGGGATCGGCCTTTTTAAGGGCGCTTAGTTTTGAACCGTTAACCAAAAAGAACTGGAACCAATTTGTGCAGCTTTTTGGCGAAAGGGGTGCCTGTGGAAATTGCTGGTGTATGTATTACCGTCTTAAGAAAGCGGACTTCCGGGAAGGCAAAGCGGATGGAGGCAATAAAGCAGCCATGAAGAATATTGTTTGGGAAGGCAAGCCCACCGGACTTCTTGCGCTTTATGAAGGACAAGCCATCGCATGGTGCGCCTTTGCCCCACGTGAAGATTTTATAAAACTTGAAAATTCCCGTGTTCACAAGCGTATTGATGATAAGAGCGTTTGGTCAATTCCATGTTTCTTTATTGACAAGCATTTCAGGCGGCTGGGAGTTTCCGTGGAACTTTTAAAAGGAGTTGCCCGATATGCCAAAGAGAACGGAATAAAAATTATAGAAGCTTATCCTACTATTCCCACACAGGAAAAGCTTCCGGATTCTTTTGCATGGATTGGTTTATTTAAATCTTTTGAACGCGCCGGATTTGAAATTGTGGATCGCACATCCAAAAACAGGCCCATGGTGCGGTATTATGTTAATGGACATTCGTAGAGGAATAATACCTAAAAGCTCATTTAGGCTTATTCGCATAAACAAACACATCTATCAGATCTTTTTCTTTATTCAAATTGAGTTTGTTTTGATTTATATAATCCTCGATACCCCTGCGCGGAAAAAGTTTACTGATATTCTTTTTATTGGCCTCGACAAAATGCCCTTTGGTAGAACTAATATAATAAGTTGTTTCCTTCGAAAAAACCAGCTCTTCATTAATGTCAAGATCAAGTTTGGTGATTCCTAAAATAGCAGAATGGCTTTCCACATTATGAGCAGGAGAACTGGTGCCATAGGCGCCCACTTTCTCCCTGTCTAAAAGTTTATAAGTGCGCCTGACGGCGAGCCGTGCAGTGGCCGAACTGGCAATCCATTCATAATATTTATTCTGATAAAAGAAAGTGTCTATGGCGCTGCTTATGTAATTAATATCATCCTCATTAGCTATGGCAAGTGTATCGCCTTTTTCATCAATGTACTTCATTTCCTGGCTAAAGTAATCGAAATTCAATCTCGCACTGGCTATTTCTCCATCTTTTAAAAATACTTTAGCCCGGGTAAAGGTTGGAAATTTATATTCCGCTTTCGTGATAAAATCAGCAGCTTCATTCCCCTTCAATCTTATGGTTTCTATTTTTTGAGCAGACAGGCTTGGAAGACAAAAGAAAAATGCACAGGCAATGGTTAGTAATTTTTTCATGGCAGTATAATTAAGGCATTTCTATAAAAATATCTAAAATCAAGAATAGTCTTTTTCCTTTTGGATATCTTTTTTATTTAGCCCGGTTAGTTTTGGATAAAAATACCACTTAATATTAAATTATAGCAGAGGAACTTAGTTGATTAACTGGGCAAGGTTTTATTGTAAATTTGGTACAAACCTTTATGACAACATAGATCATCCTCATTCATTCTTTTGGGAGATGCTTTTGATTCAAGTAATTTTGCACGCTACATACAAAAGCACATACAAAAATGATCTCTCCTTCAAGGTACCTTCTCACCGCAGCTTTGCCATATGCCAACGGCCCGGTTCACATTGGCCATCTGGCGGGTTGTTATATTCCTGCTGATATTTATGCACGTTATTTAAGAGCAAAAAAATTGGACGTAAAATTTGTCGGTGGCAGTGATGAACATGGCGTTCCCATTACTATCCGCGCCATGAAAGAAAACATAAATCCGCAGGAAGTGGTTGATAAATACCATGCCATTATAAAAAACAGTTTCGAGCAGATGGGAATTTCATTTGACATTTATTCACGCACTTCCAATCCCGTACATCATAAAACAGCGGCTGATTTTTTTCTGAATTTATATGAAAAGGGTTTGTTTGAAGAAAAGGAAACAGAGCAATATTATGATGAAGAAAAAAAAATATTT
>DATCWN010000525.1:0-3171 GCA_036566285.1 Hanamia sp. | reverse complement strand
GCAAACTATTTTAAAAACAGAATCAATCCCGGGTATGCAATTCCAGCGGGCGGCATTTATGTGTATTCTTCTTCGTATGATATAGGAGAAGGCTGGTCAAGCTGGGATGCTATACCAGGCCGGCCATTGCCCGTTCGATTGAATGATCTGAATCTTTATACTGCCGGCCCTGCGGCTTCTGTCAAATTTGCAATGGCAGGCTCAGCCTGGAATGGTGAAAGAAACATAAAAGTGAAGTTTAATAATACTTACATAGCCGAAGAGTCAATGCCCTACATGACCTATATAAAAAAACAGATTGATAATGTTCCTCTTTCTTTATTTATAAATACGGATTATGTCGGGTTTTATTTTGAAAATACTTCAACCATTGCCACTGACAGGTGCGTGGTTTCTTATGTAGAATTAAAATACCCAAGCAAATGGAATTTCAATAACGAGACCAATTTTTATTTTGAATTGCCTGCTACACAAACAGGCAATTACCTGGTAATAGATAATTTTAAATCTGATGGCGTAGCTCCCGTTTTGCTGGATCTTATTTCCAATAATAGATACACAGGCGATATTACTTCCACTCCCGGAAAAGTAAAATTTGTGCTGCCTCCTTCATCAGTTTTATTGAGGAAATTTCGTTTGGTAAGCCAGGCGGCTTCTGCCATCAATTCCATTTCTTCTTTCCAAAAAAGAAATTTTACAAATTATGCCAACGTGGCTAACCAGGGAAATTACTTAATCATTAGTAATGATGCGCTTTTTACAAGTTCCACCGGAGCCAACAATGTTGATCTTTATAAACAATATAGAAGTTCTGCTGCAGGTGGAGGCTTTAATACCAAAATAGTAAATATAGATGAGTTAGAAGATCAGTTTGCTTATGGTATAAAGAAGCACCCCTCGTCCATTAAAGATTTTTTAGTGTATGCGAAAAATACTTTTTCAGTAACTCCAAAATTCGTTTTCCTCATTGGCAAAGGCGTTACTTACGATGAGTATGTAGCCAATAGAGCCAGCGTATATGCCGATAAGCTGAACCTGGTTCCCACTTTTGGAAGCCCTGCTTCAGATGTTTTATTGTCATCGCCCTATGGAAGCCCGGTGCCCGGTATCCCAATCGGAAGGTTGTCGGCGGTTTCCGGCGATGAAGTAGGTAATTATCTTCAAAAAGTAAAAGAATATGAGCAGGTACAAAATTCTACAGAACAAACCCTGGCCAATAAGCTTTGGATGAAAAATGTGGTACAAACAGTAGGGGGAAAAACCAACGATGAAAGTAACATCTTCCGGAGCTTTATGTCCAGGTATAAGAATGTGATTGAAGATACCTCTTATGGTGCACATGTAGAACTATTTTCAAAGACATCCAACTCTGCGGTTCAATTGGCTGCGGGCCAGCGTATAGAACAATTATTTTCCGAAGGGATAAGCCTGCTTGCTTATTTTGGGCATTCTTCAGCTAATGTCCTTGAATTTAATTTAAGCGACCCGTCGGCTTATAATAATCCGGGCAGGTATCCATTCTTTTTGGTGAGTGGCTGCATCGCAGGTAATAATTATATTTTTGACACACTCCGGATACTGCAAAAGAATTTATCTATTTCAGAGAATTTTGTGTTGTCGAGTCAACGCGGAAGTATCGCATTTCTTGCGAGCACTCATTATGGTATTGCCCCACAGCTTGATGATTACAATACACTCCTTTATAATCAATTAGGTGTGGAAAATTATGGAGCCGCCGTTGGGAATGATATTAAAAATGTGATAGAAAAATTAGTGAAGCAAAGTCCGAATGATTATTTTACAAGGGCGGATTTTGAAGAAATGACGTTGCACGGCGACCCTGCATTGAAGATAAATCCACATGCCAAACCGGATTATATTATAGAGGACCCGCTGGTAAAAATTAGCCCTGCATTTATTTCAGTGTCAGAAGAAAAATTTACCCTCGATGCGAAAGCTTTTAATATAGGAAAAGCGGTAAAGGATTCCATTACTTTTGAGGTAAAACGAACTTATCCGAATGGAAGTACTGATGTTCTTTTACGCAAAAGAATTAAAGGAACCAATTATGCAGATTCCGTCCGGCTTAGTATTCCCATCATTTCTACAAGAGATAAAGGGCTGAATAAAATAACAATAACGATTGACGCGGATAATGATGTATCTGAAATGTCTGAAACCAATAACAGCATCACCAAAGAGTTTTATATTTTTGAAGATGAAGCAAGGCCGGCTTATCCCAATAATTTTGCCATCATAAATGTGGCCACTCAAAAATTATATGCTTCCACAGCAAATCCTTTAAGTGTAGCCAAAGACTATGTAATGGAAATGGATACTACCGAACTGTTTAATTCTCCCTTTAAAATAAACCGTTCATTGAATTCTCCGGGAGGCGTAATGGAATTTGACCCGGGAATTAATTACACCGATAACACCGTTTACTATTGGAGGGTAGCAGTGAAGCCTGCTTCCGGATTACCTGCCGATTACCATTGGAACAGTTCTTCATTTATTTACATGGCCAATAGTTCGGTGGGCTCTAATCAATCGCACTATTTCCAGCAATTATATTCTGACACACAAAATATAAAATTGGATACTTCCCGTCAATGGAAATTTACGAGAGTAACCAATGTTATAGAAGCTAAGGGTGGGGTATTCCCCACGGCCGTGAGCACTGCTACTGATTTTGCAGCGAATGTGAATGGAGCGAATTTTGTCGAAAGTGTTTGTGGTGTTTCGGGAATTATTTTTAATGTGCTGGACCCTATCAGTTTAAAGCCCTGGTTTAATAATCCTGTTGGCAGCCCCGGCCGTTTTGGAAGTGATCCATTGTGTGGGGACGACAGGCTGGCGAATTTCCAGTTCAATATTCTGGATGCTAATAAGAGAAAAGCGGCAATGAATTTTCTTAAAGATTCTATACCCGATAATTATCTTGTGATTGCGCGGAATATTTCGGGTACTAGTCCGACATCTAATACTTATGCCACACAATGGCTGGCTGATACGGCTAATTTTGGCTCAGGAAATTCATTATATCATGAATTAAAATCGCAGGGTTTTTATTCCATTGATTCTTTCAATCGCCCGAGGGCTTTCATTTTTATGTACCAAAAAAATAATCCTGAATTCAATCCTGATTTTGTTTTTTCAGAAGGCATTTAT
>DATCWN010000504.1:0-3237 GCA_036566285.1 Hanamia sp. | reverse complement strand
AAAGAAAGTAATAATTTATACATGAGATGGAAAGAAGCTATTAGTTTTTTTACTTGCAAATATAGCCTCTTGACAAGGAAAGGAAATGCAAAATAAAACCTAAGAATAAGGAATGACTACGTGAATTCTTAAAAATAAATCTATCTAAGTTTTAATTACATTTGATTGTCTTAATTTGAAACATGACCTATAATTATCTTCCGCTTGATAAAAGCGAGCTTACTTTTCAACAGGTAAAACATTTACTTAAATATAAACAATTAGTATCCATAACATTTGCTGCACATGAAGCCATTTTAAAATGCAGAAATTATCTTGATGAAAAAATAAATTCTTCCGATGAACTTTTTTATGGCATTAATACCGGCTTTGGATTTTTGCAAAATGTAAAAATTGAGAAGGAACAATTGAATACGCTTCAAAGTAATTTATTGCTTTCACATGCGTGTGGCCTTGGTGATGAAGTGCCGGATGAAATTGTGAAACTGATGATGATGCTCAAGATAAAATCCTTGAGCTATGGATATTCAGGAATTGGAATTGAAGTGGTAAAGCGACTAATGGATATGTATAATAATGAGGTGCTTCCGGTAATTTATACACAAGGTTCGTTGGGCGCTTCCGGCGACCTGGCACCGCTTGCGCACATGAGTCTTCCATTGATTGGAGAAGGAGAAGTAAGGGTTAACGGCGAGAAAATGCCTGCGAAAAAAGCATTGGAAAAATCCGATTGGAACGCGATTCAATTACAAAGTAAAGAAGGCCTTGCATTAATTAATGGCACACAATTTATGAGCGCCTACGGAATGTACAATCTCATCAATTCAGAAAGGTTAATGAATTGGGCCAATATAATTGCAGCAATTTCTTTTGATGCTTTTGATTGTAATGTGGATTGTCTTTATGAAAACCTTCACGCCATTCGTGCACATGCAGGGCAGGTTTCTGTGGCAGCGCGTCTTAGAGAAATTTTAAACGGAAGTGAAATTCTTTCAAAGAAAAAATCGCAGGTTCAGGATCCCTATTCATTCCGCTGTATTCCGCAAGTGCATGGCGCTACCAAAGATACTTTTGAGTTTGTGCTGCATACTTTTTTACAGGAAATAAATTCTGTTACGGATAACCCGAATATTTTTCCGGATGAAGACAGGATTGTAAGCGGTGGAAATTTTCATGGCCAACCCCTGGCATTAGCGTTGGATTTTCTTGCCATTGCAATGAGTGAACTGGCCAATATTTCTGAAAGGCGGACGTATCAATTGTTGAGCGGGCAAAGAGATTTGCCTTTATTTTTGGTTAAAAATTCCGGGCTTAATTCAGGACTGATGATTCCTCAATATACTGCCGCAGGACTAGTAAGTGAAAACAAACAATTGTGCACGCCCGCATCGGTGGATTCTATTTCATCTTCCAACAACCAGGAAGACCACGTGAGCATGGGCGCTAATGCGGCTACCAAATGTTACCGCGTCATTAATAATGTAGAAAAAGTGTTGGCGATAGAATTATTAACGGCTATCCAGGCGCTGGAATATCGCCAGCCTTTAACATCATCTCCGGAAATTGAACAGTTGGTTAAAAAGTTCAGAAAGAAAGTATCGTTCAATGAAACTGACCGGTTTTTGCATGAAGATATATTGAATGCGATTGAGTTTATACATGAATATGAATTGAATTAAAAATGTAAATAAAAAAAGAGACTATTACTTTTTGTAACAGCCTCTTTTTTTATTTGGTAACTTTTATAACTTAACCAACTTCAATTGTTTTCTATTATTACCCTGTTTCAATTCTATAAGATAAACACCTGGCTTGTAATTGGAACCTAATTTTAAGGTTTGGCCTGCACTGATGTTTTGAATTATTTGAATTGTCCTTCCGGTAATGTCTGCTACTTTCAACTGCATCTTTTCCCTGGTAAAGCTTTGAACCTGCAGAGTAAAATCAGTTTGTGATGGGTTTGGAAGAGCTACTAGATTAAACTCTGTTGCCGGAGTAGTTGATGCTGCATCCATTCGGGAAAGTGCACTTTGAGTTAATGTTGCATCAGTTCGCAAAGTAGTTGCCATTTTTGTTCCTGTGGCGTGTATTTGAATGTTACCCTGGTTAAGCAATTGTAGGTTGGTATAGGACAAACTATGATTTGCTGTTGCATCGCTTGTGTACCATACATTCCCGTTTTTATCCTTAATGGTTATTAAGATCTGGTCTATATTAGCACCCGGTTCACCATTATCATATACAGATACTAAAACCGTTCCGTTATTAGCATTAACGGGGCAAAGGCTACAGGTTAAATTTTGGAAATTTGCTGATGCATAGCTAAGGTCGGCTCTGTATGATGTGTTAGAGATTTTAGTAATTACCATGGTTTTTGCTACATTACTCTTCACCTGATAAACCACCACATTGCCAGCTTCTCTTCTGCGGATGATCGTGTTCCAATTTCCCTGGAGCTTGCCTTTGTTTAATTTGATATTAAATCCAAAATTATTCCTTAACCCGTTTACTGGCGAACCGCCTATGCTACCACCAGATTTACCCGGAATAATAAATCCTCCACCAGTTACAAATCCATCAACTTTTGTTGATACCGTAATTAGAGGATTGTCCGAGCAATCAGGATCAATAGTGAAATTGCCGCTTGTACCTAAAGTAAACTGTACGGTTCCTGAATAGGCACTTGGTGATAAAGTAATAGTGTACTTGATAGTTAATACTCCATTAGTGTATGTTTTAGAATTCGGAACTAATACCACACTTCCAACGGTATTATCCGGTATTATTGTTAAATTAAAATCATCTGCTGTCAACGCATTTATATTGTTGCAGGAAACATTTGGATCACTTGAAATATTATAAATCAAAGTTACAATTGCAGAACCGCCTGTAGTAGTAGAAGCTGTATTTGCAAAGTAATCTCCATTATAGGAAGCGCATAAGGAGTTTGGATCTGCTGTTACTGTTACAGTTGCTGTTGCTGCTACGGTACAAGGTGCAGTCGCTGCTACGGTATAAGTATAAACTCCGGCAACCGGGCCACTCCACACTCCACCAGCTGTTGGCGAATTGCCTAACTGTGCAAACAATTGAGCATTGGTTGGTGTGGTTCCAGCACATACAGTTAAAGTGCCGTTTGTGCCCGCATTAGGTTGTGCCTGTTGTGTTACTGTTACAGTTGCTGTTGCTGCTACGGTACAAGGTGCAGTCGCTGCTACGGTATAAGTATAAACTCCG
>DATCWN010000473.1:0-3537 GCA_036566285.1 Hanamia sp. | reverse complement strand
CTGGTTTGGGATGTGGTAAATATGTGGTCTGTAACGAAAGAACCACCCGCCCAGGTCTATGGCAAATTAAAAAAATACATACGCCACACGCATATAAAAGACCTCGCGTTCGCAAATGATGAGCAACAATATGTTTTGCTGGGTAAAGGAACTACTCCGGTTTTTGAAGCCATTGATATCCTGGCAAAAGATAAGTACAAAGGCTATTTCAGCTTTGAGTGGGAAAAATTATGGCATCCGGAAATAGCGGAACCCGAGATTGCCATTGCGGATTATGCAAAAGTGATGAAGGAACATTTTAAAAAATAATTGCTGTTTTGTTTGCTTTTATTTACAAGAAAACGTTGGACGGTATTGCATTGGCTAAAGTTTTTCTAAAAGAGGATACTTTTGATTTATTCTCTAGTAATTATTTATAGCTAATAGAACGGAAAAATGGGATTTTTTATTTTTTTAAACCCTTCATTTGTACCGGCTATCTTTGGTTTAAAATTTATTGAAACTGCCTGCACACATCTCATCTTCCTCTTTAATAATTTATCTGATTTTAATAATTTATTTTCGTTTTTGATAATTTACTAATAGCTTTGAATGATGGTTGTTATCTCTAAATCCAAATTGATGAATTTTTACGATAAAGATCCGAAAGCTAAAGAACTGTTTCTTAAATGGTATAATATAACATCGCTTAGCGACTGGCAGAATTTTCACAGTATAAAAGAGACCTTTAATAGTGTGGATAGTGTAGGCAATGACAGATTTGTTTTTAATGTGGCCGGGAATAAATATAGAATAGTAGCGATGATACATTTTAATAAAAGAACCGTCTATATCAGATTTGTTGGCACTCACAAACAATATGATACCATAAATTGTAAAACAGTGTAAGTATGAAAACAATAATAACAAAAAAGAGCTTTGAAACATCTGAGATAAAAATAAATGAACTGTTAGCCATTGCGACTCAAAAGGGTGGTTTTGATAATCTTACCAAAAAAGAAAAAGCAGCGCTTGACAAATATACTCAGGTGGTAAAAGCATACGAAGATGTAAACTATAAAATTCCATTACCTCAAACAGTGCAGGGGCTGATTGAGTTAAAGATGTATGAAAAAAAGCTAAAGCAAAAAGAACTTGCCCGCATGCTTAATGTAACTGACACCAAATTGTCTGAAATAATGCACAATAAGAGAAAACCCAGTCTCTCTTTTATAAAAGCGATGAATGAAGTTTTAGGTATAGATGGCAACTTGCTTTTAAAAATTGCCTGATTCAAAAGACTTACTTCTTTTGTGGGTTCCGTATAAATAAATTGCAGGAGATTTTTTATTGATATGCGTGCATTCCGTCCCTATGGTTTATTATTGTGTTTTTATCAGACAGAATAAACCAGGCCACTCTAAAATGAGAATTATCATTCATTCAGTAAAATTTTTAATAATTGTTTGTGGAGTATTAATAGTAACCACTCAAAGCTGCCAACAGTCCGGGCAAAAAAAGGAAATCACTGATTCGCTATCGCTTCGGAAAAGCATACCCGAATCTCCAGCCTTATCGCCCGAAGAATCTATAAAAAAGATGCATTTGGAAAAAGGCTTTGTGATAAAACTCGTAGCAGCAGAGCCATTGGTTACCGCGCCGGTGGCAATGAGTTTTGATGAACGGGGACGTATCTGGGTAGTGGAAATGGAAGATTATATGCCCGATACATTAGGTACAGGAGAAGATCAGCCAACGGGGAAAATTGTAATTTTAAGCGATAAGAATGGCGATGGAATAATGGATGAACGTAAAGTGTTTTTAGATTCCCTGGTAATGCCTCGTGCACTTTGTTTAATAGAAAATGGAATCCTTGTTGCGGAATCTCCTAACCTCTGGTATTACGAAATTGAGAATGATCGCCCGGTCAAAAAAACATTGGTGGATTCCACTTATGCAGCCGGTGGAAATGTAGAACATCAGCCCAATGGCTTGTTTAGGGCTTTGGACAACTGGATCTATAATGGAGAATCCAGAAAACGATACAGAAAAAAAGGCGATCGCTGGCTGATAGAAAAGACGCACTTACGCGGGCAATGGGGAATTACACAAGATGACCAGGGAAGGTTGTTTTATAATAATAATTCAGAGAATTTATTGGGAGATTTATTTAGTCCCGGTCTGGGTGCTACTAACAAGAACCAAAAAAGAGTATCAGGGTTTAATGAAAAGATTGTTGCTGATACGAGGGTGTATCCTGTAAGGCCTAACACAGGCGTTAATCGTGGCTATATGGAAGGAGTGCTGGATGACAGCCTGCGCCTTATCAACTTTACTGCCGCCTGTGGTCCGGTGATTTACAGCGGCAATTTATTTGATAAAGAATATTATGGAAATGCTTTTGTGGCAGAGCCAGCGGCTAACTTAATTAAAAGGGATATTTTACAAACTAATGGATATCAAACAGAAGGGAAAGCGGCTTATGTCAGGAAAGAATTTCTTGCAAGTGAAGATGAACGTTTTCGCCCGGTGAACTTATACAACGGCCCTGATGGCGCCTTATACATTGTGGATATGTACCGTGGCATTATTCAGCATAAAACTTATTTGACTCCTTATCTGAAAGACGAAATAGGAAAAAGAGAATTGACAAAACCGCTTACCTGCGGTCGCATTTACAAGGTGGTTCCACAGGATAAAAACGGGGTACCTGTTCGTTTTACAAATGATAATCTCATTGAATTATTACAACATCCCGATGGATGGGTACGCAATAAAGCGCAGCAATTATTGGTAGATAAAAAAGATAAATTGATAGCTCCGCAATTGCGCGAACTTTTACAAAACACTAATAACCCATTGGCATTAATTCATTCACTCTGGACAATGGAAGGTCTGGGCGTTTTGCAACAGGATGACGTGCTGCCGCTGCTTACACAAAATGACTGGACTATCCGCATGCAGGCTTTAAGTGTTTTGCCATCGGTAATTAATAAAGCAAATTATCAAAAACTTTTGCCCGTGTTACAGGAAATGATACACAGCAGCGATACCCTCGCGGCTCCCTATATTGCTTTTTTAGCGCACTCATTTCAACCATTAAATCCTATGGCTGCCAGGCAGCTTCTATTGGCTTTAATAAAAAAATATCCTGACAATATATACGTTGCCGATGCCGTAATAAGCAATTTTGAAAACAAAGAAAATACCTGGCACAAAGAACTAACGGGTTTCAATCCGGATACTAACCTTGTCATCAATAAGCGATTGAAAAAAATGATGGAGGATATGGTAAATACGAAGAACCGTACCAACGCTAAAAAGATTGCCAAAGAGTTTCCTAAAGGGGTAAAACTGTTTCAATCTGTTTGCCAGACATGTCATGGCCTGGATGGCAATGGTATCAAATCATTGGCGCCGCCCTTAAACAATTCCAACTGGGTGGTGGGAGATAAAAATAAATTGATTTCAATTGTCTTGTATGGATTGAGTGGCCCTGTTACTGTGGATGGCAAAGTATATAAAGCGCCGGAAATAAATGGAGATATGCCGGGCATT
>DATCWN010000164.1:0-5596 GCA_036566285.1 Hanamia sp. | reverse complement strand
GTTTTTGACAATTTCGGGATTATCAGTAGGAAGAGGCAATTGGTAAACCGTTTCATCAAAGCTTGTATAGGCGTTGATGTCGGCACCAAAACGAACACCATTCGTTTGCAAATAATTAATCAGCTCATTCTTTGGAAAATTTTTAGTGCCATTAAAAGCCATGTGTTCCAGGAAGTGGGCCAGCCCTAACTCCTTATCATTTTCCAATATGGAGCCCACCTTCATGGGTAAATAAAAAGTAGCTCTTTTTTGGGGTTCCGTATTCCGGCGAATGTAGTAGGTAAATCCATTTGGCAGGATGCCGGTTCTTACATCCGGATCTGCAGGAAGTGCCAAAACGCTATCCGCCGATGGCTGTAGCCGTATTTCGATGGACGTTGTATTTGTTTGTGCAACGGCAGCCGAAGACAATAAGAAACCAACAAATAATAATCTATAAAAAGGCTTTAGCACTTTCATTTTAGTTTTCGTTTTTGCAGATCAATTTCTCTTTCTACGGATTAAAGTTACACTTCCAAACAGGCCGATTGCAAAAGGCAAGAAGCCTAAAAAGAATCCCTTTTGCCAGTTTATCTGCTTACGGGATACAAGGATCTTTGTATCAATAGAATCGGGCCTGCTCACATCTACGGGATATTCTCCATTACTAAACCATTTAAACATTCTCATAGCAAAAATACCGTTAACCGTATAGGGAGTATAACGGCCCAGCTCTGCATTGCTCATGAAATCGGCATCACCCAAAATCATTATTTTTTGTTCCTTGTTGGATATCTTTCTTGAAAGCGCAACAGCAACCGGCACCGATTGTTTGGTTTCAATTTGTGGGTTGAATGTGACTTTTTCTACCTTCAGATCAAATTCACCCAATTTATTCCAGCTTACCGCTTTATTCGTAAATAACAAAGGAGTTACTTTAAAATCTCCTGAGTCTTTGTATTGAATACCAGATGCCCCGGGGAATGTAACTATTGCTTTATCATAAAAAGTAAATCCATAATCAGCGGCCTCTTTGGTAAATGATGCCTGGATTAAATCAAGCTCAAAATTTTCACTCTCCTCCAATAAAGTTCCGGGTATCAAAGAGATTCCCAATTTTTTAAGCATTGGATTTAGCAGGGATTGTCTTCCCGGCTCGCCGGCAATAACTATATTTCCTCCTGCAGCAATGTAGGCTTCTATTTTTCGGGTTTGCGCTTCATTATACTCATCTTTAGGATCCGCTATAATCAATACAGCAAGGTCTAAAGGAATTTCCTGCAAACTATCCAGGGCAAGATCTATTACATCAAATCCCTGGTTTATCAAAGAGCCTCTGGTGCTTAATCCGTTGGTAATACCCTTATAATCTTTATCACCAATTTTATTGGTATTGCGTTCTTCATTTCCCTTTAAAAAACCCGCCAAAGCTGGCTTATATAATAAGCGCTTAATGGCAGCACTTATCTCCGCTTCTTTCGGATACGCAATCATATCATCATACATCCGCAACGCCGTTTTTTTCCCATCTATTTCCACTATTCTCACAAAGCGGTTTTCTTCAGGAATTAAATTGATCTTCTCTTTGATTTGCCCAGGCGTCAATAATTTTTTAAATGTAAATCCATGTGCTTCTGATGCCTTTTTTGTTTTTTCAATTAAGGTTTTTGTGGTGTCAAAATTATACATGGTGGTGTCATAATACATGACGTAATTCATCTTCATATTTGGCAAAAACCGCTGGTATCTTTGAAACTGCTCCATATCCTTGATCCTGTTTTTGGGAGCACCATACGGAGCGGTGTAATGAACCACATTTACATAACTGGTAATAGTAAGTGGTGTTTTTATTTGCTCAATAAGCTTTTGACTTTGAGGTGTAATGGTGCGGTCTTTAAAACGGGTAGTATCATAATACCCGGTAAGAGCCGGTAGAGAACTTACATAACCCACCATCAATACGAGACCAATGAGTAGGCCATATCTCATAGTTTTGGTTGCAAGGGAAAGTGTTTGGCGACCACCATTCAGTTTCATGATCGTTAATGATAAAAACAATCCAATTACTAAAACGAAATAAATAATATCCCTGGAGGTCACCAGGCCATTTACAATATTATCTGCCCTGCCGGAAATAGATACCCAATAAGTAATGTCTCTTACCAGATCATAATCCTGGCCTATTTGCCCAATGAAGTTTAAACCGGCAAGCACCGCAAGGGTACTAATCGCGGCTACTACCTGGTAAGACGTAAGACTGGACATAAAAAGCCCGATGGCAGCATAAGCGCACGCCAACAGAAATAATCCTAAGAGCCCGCCAATTACAAATTGAACATCTAATGCTTCTATTGAGAAATGAGCCGCTACTACATATAATGTCAGCACCACGATCAAAAGAAAAGAATAAATCACAATGGATAAAAACTTACCAAATACAATCTCACTTATTTTTACCGGTGATGAAAGTAAGAGCTTGATGGAACCGCTGCTGGTTTCCCGGCTCAGCAAGCCCATGGTTAAGAGTGGAATGTATAAATATAAGGTATCCTGCACCGCTTTAAACAACCCATTATCGCCTGCAAATAATACTTTGCTCAATACCTGTAAAGGCCTTTCTAATTGTTGACTGGTTTCCTGGGCATACAAAATTTCTGTAAACGTGAGACCCGCCTGCACTCCAAAAATAATAACCAGCAACCAGGCAATTGGTGAATAAAATAAAATATTAAGTTCCAGCCTGGCTATTTTGAATATCTTCTTCATTAATTAAATCGTTTAGTTCTTTTTTGATAACTGAGCAAATATTCCATCCAGTGAACTTTTTTCAAGATAAATCTCTGACAATGGCCACCCCTTTTCTACAAAGGTCTTAATGATGTCTTTAGTAATTTCCGGCCCTGAGGTAAAGTGAATCCTGATCTTCTGGTCATGAAGCACCTCCACCTTTTGCACTCCTTCAATTTTGTATAATTGTTCGGTGTCCAGGGTACCATCTACAGCAATAATAAGAGAGTCTGGTTCTATATAATTATTGAATGCATGAAGCGTATCTGCAAAAACAATGACGCCATGCTCTACCATGATAATATTGTCGCAGGTGGCCTGCACTTCAGAAAGAATATGCGTGGAAAGTATTACAGATCTTTCTTCAGCAATTTCTTTAATTAACTTTCTTACTTCAATAATTTGATTGGGATCAAGGCCATTGGTGGGCTCATCGAGTACCACCAGTTTGGGACTATGTATAATGGACTGGGCAATCCCTACCCTTTGCTGATAACCACCCGACAAATTACTTAATACCCTTTTACTGAAATGAGCGATGCCACATTTTTCTTTTACAAAACTTACGGCTCCTTTAATTTTATCATCAGGTACGAGACGCATGTGAGCGCAATGAGTTAAATATTCATCAACAGTAAGCTCCAAATGCAAAGGTGCTTTCTGAGGTAAAAATCCAATCAGCTTCTTTGCCTGCACCGGGTTTTGGCGCACATTAATGCCATCAATAAATACCTCCCCTTCTGTTTGATTGATTACGCCGCATAAAATATTCATGGTGGTAGATTTACCGGCGCCATTGGAACCCAATAAACCCAGGATACCACTTTCTGCTATTTCAAAATTGATATTTCTTATAGCCCAGTCTTTAGTATAGCGATGTGAAAGGTTCTGGATTTTTGCAATACTTTGTTTCATGTGTTGATTTTTGTTGCTTTTTGGTCACATGGAATTCCGCATAAAAATTATCATCTTTTGTATGTATAACTTACCCGATAATTTTTATGCTCCATTTCATTTGTTATATTATTTGTGGCGATAATAGTGGCCGCCTTTAATTTGTTTTTATTTCCTTTTTCTTCTGATTACTACAAAGCTTCCGGCAAGTGCAATACCTACGGGGAATACACCCAGCAATATCATCTTCATCCAGCCGACACCGGCTTTGGAAACTTTTATCTTATTATCTATAGGATCGGGCCTGCTGGCATCTATTGGGAATTCGCCATTACTAAACCATTTGAATATTTTTAAAACAAACTCGGCGTTCTTGTTTTTTAAATTTTGCCTGCCTAATTCGCCATTGCTCATAAAATCAGCATCGCCGAAAACCATTATCTTCTGCTCCTTATCCATTACTTTTTTAGAAAGAGCCAATGCCACGGGAGTTTCCAGCCTCTCATCCTTTTCAGTATCAAAAGTTATTTTATCTGCTTCCAGGTTAAATTTTCCCAGCTTATTCCAAACAGATTTTTTGTCGGTGAGCAATACCGGTATCACCTTATAGCCAAAGGAGGTGTCGTATTGTAAACCCACTACGCCCGGCATAGAAATAATTGCATCTTTTGGAAAAGGGAAAAAAGGACTGGATTCTTTGGAGAAAGAAGCTTGTACCAGATCGAGGGAAAAGTTTTTGCTTTCCTGTAGCAAAGTTCCCTGGGATAGTGTAACACCCAATTTTGCTATAATCGGATTAATGATGGATTGTTTATCAGGCTCACCGGCTATTAAAAGGTTTCCACCTTTGGCAAGGTATTGCTCCAGCTTCTCAATGAAGCCTGAGGTATAATTACTTTTGGGATCGGCTATTATCAATGCCGTTAAATTCCCAGGAATGGCTTCTGTTCCATCCGCCGGAATATTTACTACATCAAATCCATTATTGATGAGTGCACTCCGGGTACCTATTGACGTCATAATGTTCTGGTAGGCATTATCCCCCGTCTTTACAGAGCTTCGCTCTTCATTTCCCTGTACCATTCCAACAACGCCCGGCGCTGTCAGTAATCGTTTTAACGCCGCAGTAATTTCCTGCTCGTGAGGATAAACGAACATGTCATTAAACATTCGCAGCGGAGTCACTTTACCATTGTATTCCACAGTGCGCACAAACCGATTTTCTTCCGGTGCCAGGTTGATTATTTTTTTTATTTCCTTGTTGGATAAAACTTTGTTGAAATCGTAACCCCAGGCCGTTGCTGAGCGCTGGGCACGTTCCTCTAGTGATTTGGTTTTATCATTATTAAAAACTGTGGAATCATAATAAGAAACATAAACAAACTTTAAGTCGGGCAAATACCTTTGGTATTGCTCAAACTTATTTTTATCGAAATTTCTGAATTTAGGAGAACCGAGATGAGCATTGGAATTAATAATGTTCACATAGCTTGTGAGGGTAACAGGTTTTTTAAGCTGCTCTATTATTTTTTGACTATTGTCAGAAAGCGTTCTGTCTTTAAAACGGGTGGTATCATAAAATCCGGTAACGGAAGGCAATGAACTAACATACCCAAGAAGCAGTGTGCTAATAATAATCAAACTATATCGCAAAGCATTAGAAGCGGTAGATCTTATTATCCGGCCTTCATTTAGCCTCATGATGGTAAGGGTCAGGAACAAAGAAATCACCAATAAAAAGTAGATGACGTCCTTGCTGCTGATTAAACCGTTGATGAAATTATTTACCCTGCCTTCAATAGATATCCAGTAAGTAATGTCCCGGACAAACTCAACACTCTTTCCTATTTCTCCCACAAATTTCAACCCGGCCAAAACTGCCAGCGTACTTATGGCGGCTACCACCTGGTAGGAAGTGAGGCTCGACATAAACAAG
>DATCWN010000389.1:0-3913 GCA_036566285.1 Hanamia sp. | reverse complement strand
ATATTGAAAAGCCACTGTTAGGCTTATTCGGCACATCAAAAATAAACGTGCTTAAGCTAAATATGGATTTAAATCTATTAAAAAGAACCGAGTAATCATCTCAACCGCCACAGTTAATGGCTTTAAAACATTTGGCGCATCTTTGAATATTGATAGAAAAGTGAATGATCATTTTTGGTGGCGAATAGAAATGCGAACTTTGAATAGTAAAGATGCCATCTTTCAAAAAGGAAATGTATCAACAAAAAATGATCTTTCCATCACCACGTCATTGGCTATTTCTTTTTAAATGAATGAAACCGACGATAAAGAAAAAAGAGTTCAACAGTTTTTAGAATTGAATCTCAAAAGCACAGGTGGCAAGCTAAAAATATACCTGGGCATGAGTGCAGGCGTAGGTAAAACGTACCGCATGCTACAGGAAGCTCATGACTTATCTCAGAATGGTATCAACATTAAAATTGGTTATGTAGAAACTCATGGAAGAAAGGAAACGCAGGCTTTGATTGAAGGGCTTCCAGTTATCCCACGCCGTGAAGTTTTTTATAAAGGCAAACGATTAGAAGAATTAGATGTTCAGGCTATCCTGTTGCTTCATCCTGACATAGTGGTTATTGATGAATTGGCTCATACAAATATTCCGGGTAGTAAAAATGAAAAAAGATGGCAGGATGTGTTAGATGTTCTGGAAGCGGGTATTGATGTAATATCGGCAGTCAATATTCAGCACATTGAAAGTATCAATGAAGATGTAAAAGAAATTACAGGCATAGAAGTAAAGGAAAGAATACCGGATAAAATATTGCAGATTGCAGATGAAGTGGTGAACATAGATTTAACGGCCGATGAATTAATATCAAGATTAAAAGCAGGCAAAATTTATGATCATGCGAAAGTGCAGCAGGCACTACAAAATTTCTTTCAACCGGATACCATTTTGCAGCTTCGTGAACTTGCCTTGAAAGAAGTTGCCGGGCAGGTGGAAAGAAAAGTAGATTATCAAATTACCGCGAAGCAAACCGCTTTCCGACATGAACGTTTATTAGCTTGTGTTTCCTCGAACCATGAAATAGCGCAGAAAATAATTCGCAAGACTGCAAGACTTGCCTCTTACTATAACAGCAAATGGTATGTATTGTATGTACAACCGGCGAAAGAAGCGGCAGATAAAATTCCTTTAGCCACACAAAGACATTTAATCAATAATTTTAAGAATGCAACCGAGTTAGGTGCAGAGGTCATTCAGAAAAAGGCAGAAAATATTGCTTCAGCAATTGTGGCAACAGTAAATGAAAAGGAGATTACCACCATATGTTTAGGAAGACCGCATTTAAATCTCTTTCAAATAATTTTAAGAACCAGTATATTTAACCAGTTGCTAAAGACACTTTCAAAAAATAATGTTGATCTTGTTATTCTTTCCTGATGGCAGTAAGTGTAAAAAAGAAAATATGGCTAGGTACTTTGTTCCTGTTCCTGTTATTGTTAGTAACCGGTGGGGTGGGAATTTACTTTATGGCAAAGTTGAAGACAGAGGGCAAAAATATTTTGAAGGACAACTATGAGAGCTTATCCTACTGTCATACCATGCAACAGCAATTGGATAGTGTTACAGGCAACTATGTTCAGTCAATTCAAAACTTTGATAGTGCCTTAAGCCACCAGGAAAATAATATTACAGAACCGGGCGAAAGAGAAGCTACCAATGTTTTGAGAAGCCATTTTAAGAAACTCACCTCCGGAGATACCACTAAACAAAATCTTCAATCGATAGACCAGCAGATACAATTTATTTTGTCTGTGAATATGAAAGCGATTCAAAATAAAAGCAGGATAGCCGAAAAAACTGCTGAAGATGCACTTACTATAATCATTATGCTTGGAAGCCTCGTATTTCTGATTGCTTTTACTTTCCTGGTCAATTTTCCTTCGATAGTGACCAACCCTATTAGCCATTTAACAGAAGCCATAAAAGAGATTGCCAATAAAAATTACAAGCACCGTATTCATATCAATAACAAAGATGAATTCGGTACGTTGGCAGATGCCTTTAATGAAATGGCAGAACGTCTTGAATACTTTGAAAGCAGCAACCTGAATAAATTAATGTTTGAAAAGAGCCGTGCAGAAGCAGTTATCAACAGTTTAAAAGATGCAAGTATAGGAGTAGATAAAAACAATCGTGTTCTCTTTGCGAATTACCAGGCGTTACAGCTTTTAGGATTACGGTTAGAAGAAACAGTAGGAAAATCAGTTGAGGATTTAAAAATTAAAAATGATCTTTTTGCCTTTTTGATAGAGAAGGAAAACACAACGCCTTTTAAGATAGTGGTTGAAAACAAGGAAAACTATTTTATAAAAGAAATGATTGAGGTGGAACAGGGAGACACAAAAAACCAGGTGATTGTTTTAAAGAACATTACCTCATTCAAAGAACTGGATGCAGCAAAAACGAATTTCATTTCCACTATTTCACATGAATTAAAAACACCCCTGGCTTCATCCGATTTTAGCTTAAAGCTTTTAGAAGATGAGCGAACAGGCAAGCTTTCACCCGAGCAAAAAGAGTTGATAGTGAACCTGAAAGAAGATAATCAGCATATGCTTAAAATACTAAGTGAGCTACTGAATATGTCGCAGGTAGAAGCAGGACGCATCCAGTTAAATATTCAAAAAGTAAACCCTGCCCGGATTGTTGAAAATGCTATACAAGCTGTTTCCGGCAATGCGAAAGAAAAAGAAATTAAAGTCATGGATACTTCAGAGAAAGACTTACCTGAAATAAATGCAGATGAGGATAAAACTACATGGATATTAAATAACTTTCTAACAAACGCTATCAAGTATTCCTATACCAACAGTTCGATAGAAGTTAAGGCAATCCAACAAAACGGGAAGGTTATTTTTTCAGTTAAAGATTATGGGCCCGGTATTGATGCAACTTATATTTCAAGAATATTTGAAAAATATTTCCAGGTTCCGGGATCAAAAGAAAAGGGCTCGGGTTTGGGATTGGCGATCTCAAAAGAATTTGTGGAAGCACAGAAGGGAAAAATTTGGGTAGAAAGTGAAATTGGTAAAGGATCTACTTTCAATTTTCAGTTGCCGGTTAAATAAGGGAGTGTTTTAATTGCTATACTTCGCCTACTTTTATTTTTACTTTATTTATTTTATCTTTTTTGTCAATCCCTATAATCCTTCACTTTTTTTTTAAAACTGCAAAAAAGAAAAATCTGATTCGTGTTGAAAGGCGTGGTATGATTCACTTCGATGCACTTTGCTGACATGGATGCTCTGAATATTGTTTTATCTCCAATCCGCTTCATTTTTTTTGCCCAATACGATCCACCGGGATTTCTTATTGAATTTGCCTATCCTGAAATGAATAGTGTGAAAAAAGCTTCCATTGTTCCCGCGAAAGATATTTCCGAAAAAGTATTGATGGTTATAGGTGAAAATAGCAATGTTACCGCTACTGAAATGGCTGATAAAATTGGAGTTACAGAAATAACTATAAGAAGGATTATTAAGCAGCTAAGAGAAGCCCATAAAATAAAAAGGAAGGGAAGGGATAAAACCGGACAGTGGATAATCATAAATTGATAGGGTAAATGATAGGGTAAAAAACTGGGCTAATGAGTCCCTGCTGTTGGTTAGTTTATCCACACAAATTATGTGAATTGTAAAAGAAAAAAAGTAACAAAAAAAGAAAGGGTAATAATAATAGCTTATTTAATACAATCATTACGCAAAGCTAAAGGACCTTGGCAGCGATTGTATGGCTGGCCCTCTCCTTTTGGTCTCCTGGCCAAAGGCATCCAATTTCTCAGGTAATAAAATAAGTTGAATGAAATTTTAGCTTCATAAAAAAAGCATAAAAAAAGAAGGGTAAGTGGAAACAAACCCTTGATAT
>DATCWN010000371.1:0-2209 GCA_036566285.1 Hanamia sp. | reverse complement strand
CATAAATATCCGTCCTGCTGCATCCTGCATAGCCTTATCCTTTTAAAAAGTTTTAAATACCTTTCCACCCATTCCATAATACCACTTCTAAATCCTGGTTTACATGCAAAAAGTTATCCTGTTCATTTTCGCTTGCCTTTTTTTTCAAACAAACTTTGTTATGTCACAAGAAATCACTTTTCCGCTTTGGCCATCCGGTAAAGTACCCAATTATCAAAAAACGGATGAAATAGAAAAAAGAGATACTTCCGAAACGATTCATATAAGCAAGGTTCAATTTCCCGATATAACGGTTTACATGCCAGCAAAAAGGAATGCAACGGGACAGGTCGTTATCATTTGTCCGGGCGGGGGTTATGTAAATTTATCCTACGACTGGGAAGGTACTGATGTGGCTAAATTGCTTAATTCCAAAGGCATTACCGCTATCGTTTTAAAATATCGCCTGCCCAATTCCAAAAGCAATATCATCCCAAATTTATCGCCACTGATGGATGCTAAGAGAGCGATAAGAATGACACGATTCTATGCTACGAAGTGGAATATTAAAAAAGATAAAGTGGGTATTATGGGCTTCTCCGCAGGCGGACATCTTGCTTCCACCTTGGGCACCCACTTTGATAATGGTGATCCAAAGGCAACTGATTCCATTGAGCAAATGAGCTCGCGGCCTGATTTTATGATCCTGATTTACCCGGTTATTTCTATGAGTAAAAACATCATGCATGCCGGATCGAGAAACAGTTTAATTGGCAATCATCCCACTGATGAGCTCGCCAAATTATATTCCAATGAATTGCAGGTAACCAAAGAAACGCCTCCCACTTTTTTGGTACATGCCACAGATGACAAGTCAGTACCTGTTGAAAACAGTCTTCTTTTTTACCAGGCCTTAAAAGACAATAACGTTCCCGCAGAAATGCATATCTATCCCAAAGGTGGCCATGGCTTTGGTTTAGCACTTGGTAAAGGATATTTAGAAACATGGACAGACAGACTTATTGATTGGCTGCGGGGATTAAACTAAATAAAAGGATACAATTTTTTTGGTTCTTCATCAAAAACAGTGGAAACACGAATTTGATACACGAATTACACGAATTTGAAAACATAGCTAAACCTGATAACCATCAGCAATAGATCTCTATTGTGCAATAGATAAACTTTTTTAACTAAATCCACTTCCACTAAAAATGACGAAGAACCCATTTTCTTATGCAAGAGGTTATATAATTTTATAAAAAGCGTTTAACCATTACCGTTATATCATTATAGAAACAGCGAATTTATCAGGATATAATTTTATTAGCCTTTAAATCTTACATGCCTGGTTGCGCCAATATTTTTTCTAATTCTTCTTTAGATATTCTAAATACACTACCATGCCTCGTACCTTTTGGGAAAGATATTTTATCTGAAATATCTGTCCAATGAATGAGGTCCGATGAGGTAACCGCGCCATATTTACGCTCTGTATATTTATCAAAATAAACAACCCAGGCATTATTTATTTTAATAGCGGTCGGCCCTTCTGCCCAGTATTTGCCGGTTATCGGCGGGCCGGGTTGGGTATAGGGGCCGGTTAATTTTTTTGAATAGGCAACCCTTATATTTTTTTCAGCAGGAGATCTGGTTTCATTCTTTAAGAACATCACATACCTGTTTTTATCGCTGACAATAGTAGCGTCAATAACACTAAAGCCGGGTTCGTACAAAAGTTTTGTTTTACTAAATCTTTTAAAATCTTTGGTGGTAACATAATAGATCCGATGGTTGTTTTTACTTCCCTCCGCGGAGGTATCTTTTTGAGGGAAACGCCCCGGAATGGTAGTGGCCCAATAGATCATGTACTCTTTCTTTTTTTTATCAAAAGTGATCTCAGGCGCCCATGAATTTCTTGCAGAATCTTCATGCATCATAACGGGAATGAACTGTTGTTCGCTCCAATGAATCAAATCAGGCGAAGAAGCGTAGCCAATGCCTCTGTCGTTCCAGCTAACCGTCCAAACCATGTGGTAGTTTCCATCTCCCCCTTTTATAATGCAGGGGTCGCGCATCAGTTTATCTTTACTTACCCTTGGTTTCAACAGGATGCTGTCTTTAAACATGGCTTTCCAGTTGTATCCATCATCACTATAGGCAAGATGCAAGCCATCACCATTTCCTTTGAAATAGCAAAACATATAAACGGAGTCAGTGTTTGATTGGG
>DATCWN010000330.1:0-13328 GCA_036566285.1 Hanamia sp. | reverse complement strand
GTTTATAAAGCCGACAGAAGCAGGATTGTGCTGGTAAAATCATCTACTAATAAGTAAGGGGTACCAAATCAGTTTATGATTGTATCACACTAATAAAATAATTTTACTTCAAAACAACGGCTTATATGAATTTTTTTGATAGCTCGATTATAGAATTTGTAAACGGATTCTCCAGGAATTCAAACTTATTCGATTATTTAATAGCCCATATTATTGAGAATGATTGGGTAAAAGGCACTCCATTTGTTTTGGCACTAATCTTTTTTTGGTTCCAAAGAAGCCCTAAAATCAAAGTCAACCGGGGATTCATTATCATTGGCCTCCTTTCCACTTTTGTTTCAATAGTGGTAGCAAGATCAATGGCCCTATTACTTCCGTTCAGGGCAAGGCCCTTTCTCAATCCTGATTTACATTTTGTAAAACCCTTTGGCATGACGCCTGAAGGATTAGAAACATGGAGTTCGTTCCCCAGCGATCATGCCGTTTTATTTTTTTCTTTGGCTACATGCATTTTCTTAATCTCCAGGAAATCCGGAATGATAGCCTACCTGTATGCATTCTTTGTGGTTTGCTTTCCAAGGATTTATTTTGGCTTACACTATCCTACAGATATTTTAGTTGGAGCCGTAATTGGAGTATTGATAACAGGGATACTTTCTACCGAAAAAATCAGCAGGCCCATCGTTCAAAAAGTATTTTATTTCTCTTTAAAATACGCAGGGTTGTTTTATGTATTGTTTACGTTATTGTTATTTCAAATTGCTACTATATTCGAAAAAACCCGTGACATAATGCACAGCTTAGCTGATCTCTTCAGATGATTTCATAATTATTAGCTATTTGTGCATAGCATTTATATACTCTCAAACAGGGCAGAAATAAAAGACTCAATACAAACATCGCACATCAAACAATGTCACATCAATCCACATCTCCCTTCCCCAACTTACTATGATGCCTGCTGTACAGGAAATAAATAACCAGGCCCACCACCAGCCATATCAAAAACCGCATCCAGTTGGTGTAGCCCAATTCGGTCATTAAATAAAAACAACTTGCCAAACCAAGAACCGGGATCAGAGAAAGTTTTTTTACAAAAGAAGCAATCGTTAAGGATATAGCCAGAATTACAAACAAAAAGAAAGGTAATTTATCACGAAACACCTCCCAACCTTCTGTGAAATCAAAAAGGCCAAGGAAATTATTCCAGAACATAATTACACCCACAATAAAAAGTACGGGTACTATAAATTGCGAACTGATAAAAGGTATTTGAAACTTAGGTTTTGTGGCTCCCACTTCTCTTTTAGGAAGCAGAAGCACGCCGCCACATACCAGTACAAATGCGAACAAAGTTCCAATGCTGGTAAGATCCGTAACCTCAGTTAAGTTTAGAAAAAGTGCGGGAATAGCCACTACACAGCCGGTAACAATCGTAGCAAAAGAAGGCGTTTTATATTTTGGGTGAATACGGCTGAAAGCCTTTGGCAGCAACCCATCGCGGCTCATACTCATCCATATACGCGGCTGCCCCATTTGAAAAACAAGCAAAACACTTGCGGTGGCGATTACCGCGCTGAAAGAAATAATATAGCTTATTTTATCAAGACCTACTCTTTGAAATACAAATGCAAGCGGATCGCCCACCTGCAATTCTTTGTAAGAAACCATACCTGTCAATACCAACGCAATGATAATGTACAACACCGTACAGATAATAAGTGAATAGATCATTCCTCTTGGTAAATCTCTTTGAGGATTTTCACATTCTTCCGCCGTTGTGGAAATGGCATCAAAACCAATATAGGCAAAAAATACAGCAGACACTCCTTTCATCATACCGCTGAAACCATTGGGTAAAAAAGGACTCCAGTTGGCAGGAGCTACATAAAAAGCTCCGATAGCAATGACCGCGAGAAGAATAATAATTTTGAGCGCCACCATTAAATTGGTAGCTCTTCTTGTTTCTTTAATTCCTGTATAAACCAACCATGTAATTAAAAATACAATAACCAATGCAGGAAGATCCGCTATCAACCGGAAACCTCCTATCTGCGGGGCATTCATCCAGGCGGTATATCCTTCCCTCACATTTTGAGAAAGATCTGTAAATAAAGTTCCTTTAGTTAGTTCAGCAGTGGCCTCATTAAAACCGCGCGAAGCGCTTAAATAATCTGTAGTTAAAAATGCAGGAACATGAATGTTTAATCCTTCCAGCAGATTTACAAAATACTGGCTCCATGAAATAGCTACCGCAATATTTCCAATGGCATATTCCATAAGAAGATCCCAACCAATAATCCAGGCAATTAACTCACCGAAAGATGCGTACGCATATGTGTAAGCGCTTCCACTAACCGGTATGCGCGAAGCAAATTCAGCATAACATAAAGCAGAAAATCCACAACAAACAGCAGTAAGTACAAATAAAAGCGACACCCCGGGGCCACCTTGGTAAGATGCATTTCCAATGGTAGAAAATATACCTGCGCCTACCACAGCAGCGATTCCCATAGCAGTGAGGTCGCGTACTTTCAATACTTTTTTTAATCCCGAAGCAGAGTGCGTGGCATCAGAAAGCCCTTCCTGAGCATCGGCTAAAATGGCGGTTATACTTTTTTTACGAAAAAGAGGATGAGGCATTTGGTAATCTTTACAGCATTAAAAATATAATAAAATAATCTTTGAAAGGTACTTATCCCAGGTTGGAAAGATAAAGAGGTTATCATAGAAAAACGGTAGCCGGTAAAAAAAATATTTTTATTCTTAAGGAAAAATAAAAAAGGAAACGGCACCGCAGCTGTAATACATGGTAATTTAAAAGGCGGCGTTGAATGATGATTAACAGGAATAAAGGAACTTAATTGACATAGGTCATTGTCAAGCGTATGGCCTCAGCTTAATTTTGCTTTTGTAATTAAGTTCTTAAACAGGAATAGGATTATTACACTAAAAAGTGATTATGAAAGAATATCGTTCTATTGAAGAAGTACTATCACCCACAGAAGCCCACATGGTAGGCGATGGTTTTAAAGTCGTTAATTATTTACCGGGTGGAAAAAGTTTTGGTAAAAGAATGAACCCATTTTTTCTAATGGATTTTAATCCTGAATTTAATTTTTCACCCACAGATATTCCAAGGGGCGTAGGGGTTCATCCGCATCGTGGCTTTGAAACCGTAACCATTGCCTATAAAGGAAGTGTGGCACATAACGACAGTACAGGGAACAGTGGCGTCATTAATCCCGGTGATGTACAATGGATGACTGCTGCCAGTGGCATTCTTCATAAAGAATATCATGAAAAAGAATTTGCCAAAAAAGGCGGCGCGTTTGAAATGGTACAGATATGGGTGAATTTGCCCAAAAAATATAAAATGTCATCACCGAAATACCAGGCGATTTTACATGAACAAAAAGGAAAAGTTGATTTGCCGGAGAATGCAGGAGTTGCAAATATTATAGCCGGAGAATATAAAGGAATAAAAGGCGCAGCAAAAACATTTTCTCCCGTGGAAATGTACGATATCCGCTTAAATGAAGACGGAGAAATTGAATTGAATTTGCCCGCAGACTATAATACTGGTTTACTTATTGTGGAAGGTGAAATAACTATTAATGATAACACACGGGTATCGCAACATCAATATACACAGTTTAAAAATGAAGAAGGGATTATAAAAATAAAAGCAGGCAAAAAGAGCAATTTACTTTTATTAAGTGGAGAACCGATTAATGAACCTGTAGCAGCATATGGTCCTTTTGTTATGAATACGATAGAAGAAATTCAGGAAGCGTTAGCCGATGTTAAAAGTGGAAAATTCGGAACACTTGCCCAATAAAATTATCACTGAATAAAAAGAATTATTAACCAATAAAAAAACAAAAATGGCAACAAAAACAAAATGGACATTCGATCCCACTCACACCGAAATTGGTTTTAAAGTGAAGCATCTTATGATAACCAATGTGAAAGGGGTTTTTACTGAATATGACGCGAGCATCTATACTACCGGGGATGATTTCATGACCGCAGAAGTTGATTTCTGGATGAAGCCTGATTCCTTACAAACTAAGGATAACCAGCGCAATACCCATTTAAGAAGCGCGGATTTTTTTGATGTAGAGCATTTTAAAGAAATCCGGTTTGTTTCCAACACTATTGAAAAAGTGGATGACGACGGAAGCTTTGAACTCTGGGGTGATTTGACCATAAAAGACATCACCAAAAAAATTAAACTGGATGTTGAGTTTGGCGGAGTTGTTAAAGATCCATGGGGAGCAGAAAAAGCTGGTTTTACCATTAATGGAAAAATAAACCGTAAAGACTGGGGACTCGTTTGGAATACAGCCCTCGAAGCGGGAGGCGTATTAGTAGGTGACACAGTTAACATTATTTGCGAGGTCGAATTATTGAAACAGGAGGAAATAGCGGTTGCCTGATTATAATTAAACTCCATTTTAAAAAGGTGCATTTCATTTGTTGCATACCTGACTGATTGTGGGCAGGGGAGCCAAGATGCGCCACCCTGTTGACGTCATACCGCCGGCAACGAATTGAAATGCACCCTTCTAAAAATCATCTTTTAAATACTAAAAGTAAAAAGTGTAGTTTTGGCACATTTTATAAGAAAAAAGAAACCATTTAAAAGAATAATTTTTTAAGAATTGGAAAGAAAAATAACAAAGATTGGCGTACTCACTTCCGGTGGAGATGCGCCAGGAATGAATGCAGCTATTCGTGCGGTAGTTCGTACCGGCATCTACAGGGGGCTTGAAGTTTATGGAATCCTTCGCGGATTTTCAGGTATGATAGATGGAGATATTTTTAAAATGGAAAGCAAGAGTGTTGCAAATATTATACAACGCGGAGGTACTATTTTAAAGACGGCAAGGTGTAAAGAATTTTATACGCCAGAAGGAAGAAAAACCGCTTTTGATAATTTATCAAAATTAGGAATCAACGGACTCGTAATTATTGGTGGCGATGGATCTTTTCGTGCAGCAAAAACCTTTAGCCATGAATTTGACATTCCTTGCATAGGCTTGCCTGGCACAATTGATAAAGATATTGCCGGTACAGATTTTACTATCGGTTTTGATACAGCCGTAAATACCGCCGTAGAAGCCATTGACAAGGTAAGGGATACCGCCGATGCTCACGACCGGCTTTTTATTATAGAAGTTATGGGTCGTGATTCAGGCTACATAGCACTCCACAGCGGCGTTGCCACAGGCGCCGAAAACATTCTCATCCCTGAAAGAAAAACAGATATTGAGGAAGTAGTAAAAGCCCTGAAGGAAAAACATGGGCGCAAGAAATTAGTGAACATCATTGTGGTGGCAGAAGGAGAAGAATTTGGCGCCACTGAATTAGCAAAAGTTATTACAGAACGAATTCCCGGCCAGGAAGTGCGTTCTGTGATTCTGGGGCACATACAACGCGGCGGATCGCCTACTTGTTTCGACAGATTGATTGCCAGCCGGATGGGCTATGCAGCGGTGGAATGTTTACTTGAAGACCGATTCAATGTATTTATAGGAATTGTTAATAATAAAATGCATTATACCCCATTAGACCAGGCCGTAAAAAAGAAACAAAAAATAAGTGAAGATTGGATGAAAATCGTAAAAATTTTATCCTCTTAGAAATATCCCTTTGCGCGTTCATATGAAAGGACATGGCATATCCTTATTCATAATTTTTAAAAAATTACATTCCGGATCCTTTCCGGAACTATAAACCAGATCAAATTCAATGTCAAAAAATGTAACTAAATACCTGCACAAAGAAATGGATAAAAAAGCAGGCTTTGACCATTCTATTAAAAGAACTAAGATCGTGGCAACCATAGGCCCCGCCTGCGATAATTACGACTCCCTGGTAGAATTAGTAAAAGCCGGTGTAAATGTTTTTCGTTTAAATTTTTCTCACGGCTCGCAGGAAGACAAGGCAAGGGTTATAAAAATCATCAGGCAGATCAATGAGTCACTTCCTTTTAATATTGCCATCCTTGCCGACCTGCAGGGGCCAAAATTAAGGGTTGGAGAAATAGAGAACAATGCACTACAGATCAATCCCGGTGATAAATTAACTTTCACCAATACCAAATGTATTGGCACCAAAGAAGAAATTTATGTGAGTTATCCGAACCTTCACAAAGATGTAGTTCCCGGGAACCTGATTATGATTGATGATGGGAAACTGGAAGTGAAAGTAACGAGGGTACTTCCTAATAATAATGTGGAAGTGGAAGTAGTAATGGGTGGCATTCTTTCTTCAAAAAAAGGATTGAATCTTCCCGACACCAAAATTTCTTTGCCGGCGCTTACAGAAAAAGATTTGAACGATCTTGATTTTATCATTGACCAGAATGTGGACTGGATAGCGCTTTCATTTGTTCGCGAGGTAAAAGACATTATAGGGTTAAAAGATATTTTAAAAAGTCGAAACAGTAAATCGAAAGTAATAGCCAAAATAGAAAAGCCTGAAGCGATTACCAATATCCGCGACATCATTCTTGAAAGCGATGGCATCATGATCGCGCGTGGCGATCTGGGTGTTGAATTGCCCATTGAAAAAGTTCCTCTCATCCAAAAAGAAATTATCCGCAAATGTATGCATCGGGCAAAACCTGTGATAGTGGCTACGCAAATGATGGAAAGCATGATGGACCGTATAAAGCCCAACAGGAGCGAGATAACAGATGTGGCCAATGCAGTGCTTGAAGGAGCGGATGCTTTAATGTTAAGTGGAGAAACGGCTACAGGAAAAAATCCTACACTCGTTATTCAAACCATGACCAAGATTATTTTGGAAATAGAAAAAACCGCTTATGATTACAACCGTGATGATATTCTGGCGCCCCAACCCCACTCTCCTTCTTTTTTAAGCGATGCCATTTGTTACAGCGCCTGCAAGCTGGCACACGATGTAAATGCAGATGCATTAATAGGGATGACACAAAGTGGTTACACGGGTTTTATGCTTAGCAGCTATCGCCCCAAATCTTCTTTATACATTTTCAGTAAAGAAAGAAGTTTAATCAATCAATTAAGTTTAAGCTGGGGAGTTCGCGCCATTTTTTATGATGAAGAAGAAAGCCTTGATGATATTTTCTTTGACCAGATTAAGATTTTGAAAGAACGTTTCTTTCTTAAAAACGGCGATGTAGTCGTTAATACAGGAAGTACACCTATATCATTGCACCTTCCTACGAATGTGTTGAAAGTTACTAAAGTAGGTGAGCAAGAATCACCCAATTAGAAACACCTTGAATATTTTGTTGTCGTTTTTTTAATCCGGTTTACCGCCAGCAACAAATAATGATAGCGGCAATAACATTTCCCGCAATGTTATAAAATCCGTTAATCAGATGCAGCCCCAAAGGCCTCTTTTCATATAAATAAGAAATATGAACAGCCGTTGCTGAAAAACAAATGCCGGTAATTAATCCAATTTTTAAACCGGGCAACCATCCTGAAACATTCAATCTTGTAATAATTAATGAAAGCCCAAACGCACAAATTAACATCAATACAAAAGAGAGAACCATAATTCCGGCAGCACCTTTCTTCGCATTGGGATCATTCATCATAGCGCTGTTATACGATTGCCATTTCTTTCCAAATAAAGCGGTGTACCAAATTGCGCCCAGGAAAAAATAGGCCAAACCAGCCACCAGTACGGAAAGCCAGTTAATGTGTTGAAAAATTTCTGTATTCATTTGTGTAAGTTTTAATAAATGATTTAGAAAATTAATAAATATTTCTTCAATATACAAGCATTACAATTTAAATTCAATTCGATATTATATACTTGTCAAATATTTCTTCACCCTAAAAATTCAGCTTTCAGTACTTTTAATGCCAAAAACTTTCAAAATGAAAAAATATTTTTCTTTCTTTATTTTCCTCTTCATTTCTTTTTCGTCATTTGGCCAAAATGCCGACAGCGCCTGGTTTGTAAATAACTATACCAAACTAGAACAATACATTCCCATGCGCGATGGAGTAAAATTATTTACCTCTATATATATTCCCAAAGATCAAAATAGCAAACATCCATTTTTAATGACGCGGACGCCTTACTCATGCGCGCCTTATGGAGAAGATAAATTTGTGGACATCTGGAATTCGTATAAAATAAAATATGCAAAAGAAAATTTCATCTTTGTAACGCAGGATGTAAGAGGCAGATACATGAGCGAAGGAGAGTTTGTGGATGTACGACCTTTCAATAAAAATAAAAAAGCACAGGATATTGATGAAGCCAGCGATACGTATGATGCCATAGATTGGCTGGTAAAAAACATTAAAAACAACAATGGCAAAGTCGGTGTTTCCGGCACTTCTTATCCGGGCTTTTATTCAACAGAAGCGGCTCTCAGCGGGCATCCCGCATTAGTAGCCGTTAGCCCACAGGCGCCCGTAACCGATTGGTTTATAGGAGATGACTTTCATCATAAAGGAGCATTTTTTTTGATGGATGCATTTTCATTTTACACACAATTTGGAATTCCACGCCCCAAACCAGTAACACATTACACTAACAGCTTTTCATTTAATTCTGAAGACAACTATAATGTTTATTTGAAAACAGGTGCATTAAAAAATTTTGCCAAACTGATGGGAGATAGTATTAAATTTTGGAAAGATTTATATGCACATCCTAACTACGATGCCTGGTGGAAAGCGCGCAATGCAAGAAATGGCTTGTATAATGTGAAGCCTGCTATGCTTTGGGTTGGCGGATTATTTGATGCTGAAGATTGTTTTGGCGCATGGAATTCTTACAAAGCCAGTGAAAAACAAAGCCCTCAAACTAACAATAAAATTGTAATGGGACCGTGGTATCATGGGCAATGGAGCCGCGAAGGAAGTTTTCTTGGAAATGTAAGATTTGGAAGCAATACTTCAGCGTATTTCCAGGATAGCCTTGAAATACCTTTTTTCAATTATTATTTATTGGACAAAGAAAAACCCAATTTACCGGAAGCCACTATATTTTTCACGGGAGAAAACAATTGGAAAAAATTGGAAGCATGGCCACCAAAAAATGTAGAAGATCAAAATTTATACCTGGGTTCAGGTGGAAAATTGTTCCTGAATGAAAAGCCAAAAAGCCAAAATGCTTTTGATGAATACACTAGCGATCCGGCTCATCCCGTGCCTTATACCGAAGATGTTCATTTTAAAAGAACCAGGGAATATATGAATGATGATCAACGTTTTGCTTCGCGCAGGTCTGATGTGCTGACTTATGAAACTGAAATTTTGAATAATGATGTAACGCTTGCTGGGCCAATTATTGCAGATTTAATGGCATCTATTTCCGCCACAGACGCTGATTTTGTGGTAAAATTAATTGACGTATTTCCGGACAATTTTAAATATAGCGATGATGTAAAAGGCAATAATAATAATTATCCAATGGGCGGATATCAAATGCTGGTACGTGGGGAAATTATGCGTGGAAAATTTAGAAATAGCTTTGAAAAACCGGAACCTTTTATTCCCGGAAAAATTACCAATGTAAAATGGGAATTGCCAGACGTGGCGCATACTTTTTTAAAAGGCCATCGCATTATGATACAAATACAAAGTAGCTGGTTTCCTTTGGCTGACCGCAATCCACAGAAGTTCATTGATATTTATAAAGCGGATGACAGTGATTTTCAAAAAGCTACTATCCGCATTTATCATGATGCAGCACATGCTTCAAAGATCATTTTACCTGTATTAAAGTAGTTTTGAAATAAGTGAAAATATTTTCTTATGGAAGCGATTGTATTGATCTAAAATAACGCTATCAGATTTTATCTACGTTTAAAAAGAGAAGGTTAAAAATCCATAGAGCAACCTAAACTTACTATGCCCAAAATTTTTCAATACCTGCATTATATTATCCGTTTTTATACCAATGAACATTTACCCATTCATGTTCATGTTCAGATACAGGATCGTGAAATTAAAGTCGAATTCCAGATTTCAGGAGATAGTTTAACTTTGGTATATAAAAAAGTAAACGAAAAGACACCTCTTACAGAGGCCGAAGCAAAAGAAGTTGCAGTCTTTTTAAAATCTTATTACAAAATAATAATTGACAAATGGCAAACAGTATTCATCTATCAGAAAAAGGTAAAGTGCGACGTCATAAACAAAAAACTGAAAAGGAAATCTTAATAATAAACTCCGCTAAATATATTAATGGCTTTACCATCGCTATTAGTTTTACAAATGGCAAAACAAAATTGGTAGATTTTCTTCCTTTATTTCACAAATACGTAAAAGGTGAAAATCTTAATTATTTTGATCCGAAAAAATTTAAAAAGTTCATTGTTAAAGATGGGAATATCTATTGGGGAAAAAATGAAGATGTTATTTTCCCGGTTAATGTTCTATTAAAAGAAAAATCAGAAAATATTCCGGAAGAAATTCTGTATATTATTTAATAGTCATAGTATAAAATTCATAGACCAACATTCTATAACGAGAAAAAATTTTAGCAAACAAAGATCAAATGCGACACACCCTATTTTGACCTTCATTATTTTAATCGTCTTTTAATTTATCTTCGCGCCTCACCCTACTGTTGAAAAAACAGCAAACCAATTTTTATGAGCCAGCAACCTTTTCAAAAATTCATTAATCCAAAAAATAACGCTGCTGTAAAAGAGAAACACAAGCAGGAGAAAAAAATTGCAAAAAAACAAAAAGCCGCTGCAATAGAAAAACACTTCGAAGATAAGCGTGCTGCACGTTTCAAAGGATTTGAAAATAAATCTGAACCGGATAAAAAATTTGATAAGAGACAAAAATATCCTCAGAAAAAACAACCTATTCCTTCAAAAATTTCTTCCGATTCAACAGAAGTCAAAAAAAAATCTATTCCCGGCGAAATGCCTTTGAATAAATTTTTAGCGCATTGCGGAGTTACTTCACGAAGGGATGCGGTTACTTTAATTATAGAAGGGAAAGTTTCTGTAAATAAAAAAGTAATTACCCAGCCTGCTTTTAAAGTGAATGAAAAAGACGACGTGTTTTACAATGGAAAGAAATTGTTTGTTACCAAAAACCTGGTTTATATTTTATTAAACAAACCCAAAGATTACATAACCACAACGGACGATCCCCAGCATAGAAAAACGGTATTACAACTAACTAAAAATGCAACCGACCAAAGAATTTATCCAATTGGAAGATTGGACAGGAATACTTCAGGAGTATTGCTTTTAACGAACGATGGAGATCTCACACAAGAGCTTACCCATCCAAGTTTCAATATAAAGAAAGTATATGAAGCCAGGCTGGATAAGCCTTTAACCAAAGCCGATTTCGAAAAAATATTAAATGGTCTAAAATTGGAAGACGGCGAAATTTTTGCTGACGCACTGGCTTATGCAGACAATAAAGATAAATCGGTAATAGGGATAGAACTGCACAGTGGACGCAACAGAATTGTACGCCGGATTTTCGAACATTTGGGTTATGATGTAAAAGGATTAGACAGGGTGATGTATGCCAACCTTACTAAAAAAAATGTGGAGCGTGGCAAATGGCGATACTTAAATGAAAAAGAAGTACGCCTGCTCAAATACATGAACAAAGGAAAAAATATAAGCGGTGCCGGAACCAATAAAAAAAAGCCAGAGGAATCTAAAAATAAATAGTGTGAAAGGATTTTCGATCATTTTTGAAAACAATGATTTTATAGCTGTGGACAAGACTTCCGGGATACTGACGATACCGGACAGGCATGATGAGACGCAGTTATCTTTGTACAAAATATTAACACAGAAATACGGTAAAATATTCATCGTACATCGTTTAGACCGCGACACCAGCGGATTAATTCTTTTTGCAAAAAATGAGGTCACTCATAAGCATCTTTCACAATTATTTGAACAAAGAAATATTGAAAAAAATTATCTCGGAATTGTTCGCGGAAGTATGCCGGATAAAAAGGGCAGCATTAACGAACCCATTGCGGAACATCCTTTTCATAAAGGAGAAATGACGATAAGCAAAAAAGGAAAACCTTCATTAACAGATTATGAAGTACTGGAAGATTACGGCATTTATTCTTTGGTACATTTTGACATTCACAGTGGGAGAACACACCAGATACGGGTGCATACAAAATCTATCGGGCATCCGATTATTTGCGATACGGTTTACGGAGATGGCAAACCCATTCTACTTTCTTCCTTCAAAAAAAAATATAAACTTAGCCAGCATGATTTGGAAGAAAGGCCCATTATAAACAGGCTGGCACTGCATTCGCACAAACTGATCTTTACAGATGCCTATCAAAAAAAACATATCATAGAAGCGCCACTTCCAAAAGATATGAAAGCGCTTTTGCAGCAATTAAAAAAGAACAGGAAATAATATCAATAGCAAAACTCTATTTGCTCATGTCAAAATCCTCTATCACTCCAACAGCCACCGTATTATTGGTGAATTCATCAATCAAAATAAAAGAGCCATTCGCAGCGTTTGACTGATATGTATCCACAAAAATTGGTTTCGCTGTTTTGATAACCACTTTGCCGATGTCATTGAGATGTAACTCATTCACATTCGTCTTTTCTTCCATGGTTTTTATATCCAGTACTTCATTTAACTCAACCAATTTTGCTTTCACCCTGTTTACATTATGTTGCAGAAAAAATGATTTTCCAACAGTAAGGGGTTGTTCTTCCATCCAACTTAAAGTTGCCGTAAAAGAAGTAACCTGGTGATAAGCCGATGCTGCATCTACAATCATACTACCCCTGCTTACATCCACATCATCTTCGAATTCTACAACAATGCTTTCTCCCGCAAAGGCTGTATCCACTTCCTTTTCAGCAAGATGAACTGATTTAACAATAGATTTTTTTAAGGTGGGCAACACCACCACTTTTTCACCTTTATGCAAGGTTCCGGTTTTTAACTGACCGGCATATCCCCTGAAGTCCGGATGGTCATCATTTCGCGGCCTGATTACATATTGCACAGGAAATCTTACCGGCAATGTTTTTTCTTTAGAATGAACCGGAAGCGCTTCCAAATGTTGTAACAACGAAGACCCTTTGTACCAACTCATTCTTGTAGAATCATTCACTACATTATCGCCATCCTTTGCTACAAGAGGAATAAAATATAGCTCGCCGGTGTAACCAATTTTTTCTGCAAGAGATCTTAATTCATTTTTTATAGAAACAAAAACAGCTTCATCAAAATTGACCAGATCCATTTTATTTACACACACACAAACAGCTTCAATTCTTAATAAAGAAGAAATGAATAAATGCCTCTTCGTCTGTTCAATAATTCCATGGC
>DATCWN010000224.1:0-6113 GCA_036566285.1 Hanamia sp. | reverse complement strand
AATAAATCATGACGTTGCTGTGGCGTAATCTTCATGAAAGAATCATCAAAAGTTTTCTTAGAAAAATCTTCCAGTTTGCTCATCCCTTCATGGAAAACTTTTTGATCTTTTTCGTCGTAGCAATCATTAACCATCACTGTCATAAACTGGCCGACTTTTGCTGCTTTGGCGCCGGGAGTTTTTGTGGCTGGCAAAATGGTATCCGCAATCTCATCGAGCAGCGAAACATCACTTTCCACAAATTTCATTGAAACACCGGTATTGCTTTTGCATCCTGCCAAAAAGTAACTGCTGCCTACGAGAGTGCCACCCATCAGGATGGATATGTATTGTACTGCTTCTCTTCTGTTCATGGTTTTATTTTTAAATAGTTAAGTTGGTCAATGGCGTCAATGGTGAATGATCAATGGTGAATGGACAATGGTGAAAGTGGTGAAAGGTGAGCGGTGAATATTATCTATCATAGCTCACAACTCATTGCCTATTCACCATTGATCATTCACCATTCACCATTGACTACATTAATATCCTTTACGGTATTCCCGTTTTACAAATTGATTTACTGCATCAAAATTACTAACCTTCATATTTTTATTATCCCACAATAATTCAATGTAACGGCCGGGATAATCAAATCCGTTTCCGGTGCTTCTTGGTACCCGAATATCATTACCTCTTATGGCAAGATTAGCCATTAATAACGCTTCTGTCAGAGGTCCTGCTATTTCAAAAGGAGAACTCAATTCCGTTTTGCCATAACCTGCAATGGCGCCTTCCACCCATTGGGCATAATGTCCGTTAGCACCATTGGGCACGCGCGCATAAGTTTGTTTTACTTTTACTTCGCCGGTTCTTTTTGTAGGCAGAAGCCTGGGGTTCTCAGCATAAGTACTGCACATCATTTTGCCTTTTGTTCCAATAAATAATACGCCGTTGCCACCATCACCAAATGTTTCGTTGGCTCCTAACTCAGCTGGTCTTTCTGGTTGTATTCCCCCATCCATCCAATGTACTTCCACCGGACCTTTTGTTTTCTTTGTTTTGGGAAATTTAATGGTTACATGGCTTGAGGGTGGACAGCTTTCGGGGAAATAACCTCTTTTAAATTCATCAACATACACACTGCCTACACTTGCCTGTACCGAATCAATATAACCAAGGTCCAGAACCCGGAATGCTGGCTCTACGATGTGGCAACCCATGTCGCCCAGAGCACCTGTTCCATAATCCCACCAGCCGCGCCAGTTGAACGGAACCAATTTTTCAATATAATCTTTGTAAGGCGCTGTACCCAGCCATAAATTCCAATCTAATTCTTTTGGTACCGGAGCCGGGTTTGCAGGCCATGGAATACCTTGAGGCCAAACGGGTCTGTCCGTCCAGCAATATACAGTATGGACGTCTCCAATGATGCCGGCATTGTACCATTCCATCAATTGGCGTACTCCATCTCCGGATGCCCCCTGGTTGCCCATTTGTGTAACCACCTTATAGCGTTTAGCCGCCTCCGTTAGTGCCCTTGCTTCAAATACATCGTGAGTCAAAGGCTTTTGAACATACACGTGTTTTCCAAGTTCCATAGCTGCTAATGTCGCCACAGCATGTGTGTGATCGGGAGTAGAAACTGAAACGGCATCAAAATGCTTGGACTCTTTATCCAACATCTCACGCCAGTCTTTATAAAATTTTGCTTTAGGAAAATTTTTCCTGGAGGTAGCCGCTCTTCTCTCGTCCACATCGCAAAGAAAAGCAATGTCTGCTTTGCCGCTTTTGAAAAAATTGGCTATATCACTTTCACCTTTTCCTCCCACTCCAATGCTGGCAATGGTCAGCCGGTCGCTGGGAGCAATAAATCCTTTACCTCCCAGTACGTGGCGTGGGAGAATCATAAAACCGGCGGCGGCAATGCCGGTATTTTTAAGAAATTTTCTTCTTGAGAAACCGTCTTTTTTTTCTTCGGTCATGATCTTTTTTTTATTGAGTTTTAATTGAAATTGATCTTCTTATAAGTTGCGTTTTTTAAGTTCATTTACTGCATAATCTGCAGCCCGAGCCGTCATTGCCATATAAGTCAATGAAGGATTTACACACGCGGCGGAAGTCATAAATGAACCGTCGGTAACAAAAACATTAGGTGCATCCCATACCTGGTTCCATTTGTTCAGGACAGAAGTTTTGGGATCCAATCCCATGCGCGCCGTTCCCATTTCATGAATGCCCCGGCCAATGGTGCCATCGCCATCATGGCCTTTTACATTTTTTACACCGGCAGACTCCAGCATTTCTACGGCATCGTTTTGCATATCAATGCGCATCTTTCTTTCGTTATCTTTCCATTCTGCATCAAACGATAAAATATTTAAACCCCATTTATCTTTTTTGGTTTTATCTAATGTAACCTTGTTTTCATGATATGGAAGTATTTCTCCAAAGCCTCCAATACCCATTGACCAATTGCCCGGCTCACCCAAAGCGTCTTTAAAGTCGCCGCCAATATTCATTTCCGCAATCTCACGGCTCCAGCCTTGCCTGCTGGCTCCTCCCTGGTAACCGAAGCCACGTAAATAATCTCTTTTATCACCAAAAAAATTGCGGTAACGAGGAATGTAAATTCCATTGGGGCGTCTTCCAAAATAATACCTGTCATCATAACCCTCAACGGTGCCCGAAGCGCCCACGCCAAGGTGATGATCCATTATATTATGACCGAGTTCACCGCTGCTGCTTCCCAATCCGTCAGGCCAGATGTCTGTTGCTGAATTCATTAATATCCATGCGCTGTTGAATGTAGAGGCATTTAAAAAAATGACTTTTGCGAAATATTGATACGTCTTGTTGGTTTCGGCATCTAATATTTCTACACCTTTCGCTTTCTTCGTGTCCTTATCATATAATATTTTGGTTACGATGGACCAGGGGCGAACAGTTAAGTTTCCGGTAGCCATAGCCGCCGGCAATGTAGAGGATTGGGTACTGAAATAAGCGCCAAACGGGCAACCCAGCCAGCATTTATTTCTGTATTGACAATTGACCCTGTTTTGAATGGGCTGTGTAATATTAGCAGTGCGGCCAATGATCATGGCCCGCTTATTATTATAATGTTGTTTTATTCTGGCTGCCACATCTTTTTCCACAGCATTCATTTCCATTGCCGGCATAAAATAACTGTCAGGCAATTGAGGCAATCCTTCTTTGGAGCCACTTATACCCGCAAATTTTTCCGCATAAGTGTACCAAGGCTCAATGTCCTTGTAACGAATGGGCCAGTCTATGGCAATTCCTTCTTTAGCATTGGCTTCAAAATCCAAATCGCTCCAGCGATAACATTGCCTGCCCCACAATAACGAACGTCCGCCTACATGATAGCCCCTGAACCAATCAAACCTTTTTACTTCTGTATAAGGACAATCCTTTTCATTGGTCCACCAGTCAAGATTCGTTTCATTCAAAGGATAATCTCTTTTTAGAACCGGGTAGTCTTCTATCATCTTTTGTGTGCGTCCGCCACGGTGTGGAAATTCCCAAGGGCCTTTCTGGGCATTTACATAGTCTTTTACATGTTCGATATTCTGACCCCGCTCGAGCATAATTGTTTTTAAGCCTTTCTCGGTAAGCTCTTTTGCAGCCCAGCCTCCTGAGATTCCAGAGCCAATAACAATTGCGTCGTAAGTATTGTCTGCCATAGGATTTATTTATTTTTGAATGGTTGAGGTTTGTTGAAGGATTCTATTATTCTTTTGTTCTATCGTTTCATTGTTTTATTGCTCATCGCCAATTGCTTATTGCTCACAGCTCATTCACACATCACAAATCTTTATGGCCTTCTTTAAAGAATCCAATTTATCTTTTCTTGCAGGCATAAATTCCTGAGCTACAAATCCTTTAAATCCTGTTTCAAGGATGGCTTTCATGATTGCAGGATAAAACAATTCCTGTGTTTCATCGATCTCATGCCTGCCCGGTACACCGCCTGTATGGTAGTGTGCAATGTATTGATGATTATCTCTTATAGTCCTGATAACATCTCCCTCATCAATCTGCATGTGATAAATATCGTAAAGCAATTTAAAGTTTTCTGAGCCAATATGTTTACAAAGTTTCACACCCCATGCTGTGTGATCGCACATATAATCTTTATGATCCACCTTACTATTTAAAAGTTCCATTATTAATGTAACTCCATTTTTTTCTGCCAAAGGCAATATTTTTTTCAACGCTTCAGCACAATTTTTTATTCCTGTTTCATCGTCCATTCCATTACGGCTACCGCTAAAGCAAATTAAATTTTTATATCCCGCCTTCTTCATCAAAGGAATGACTTCCTGGTATTCTTTTATAAGCTGATCGTGATAAAGAGGATTATTCAATCCTTTGGTCAAACTGTTGCTGCCTGATGTGTAACACATAGAACAATAAACACCATGCTTTTGCAAAACAGGCCAATCTTTGGGCCCAATGAGATCAATGGCATTGAAACCAATTTTTTTTACAGCCTCACATAATTCATCTAAAGAAAAGCTACTGTAAGTCCATTGACAAACGGAATGATTAATATTTCCTTTAAGCATATCATCTTTTTCAGTATCAAATTTTTTTGCAAAAGAAATGGCAGGCGCCGCTATGGCTGCGGAAGTACCCAAAGCAATATTCTTTATTAAAGATCTCCTGGTTTGTTTCAAAATAATAATTTATAGGTTTAAATTGGGGTCAGTAATTTTTTCATTTTTATCATTAAAGAAAATGGCAAACAATAAAAATACAACCAGCGCTATGCCCGCAGGAATAATCCAGATCATTTTCCAATCGAAGGCGGTTTCGGATATTTTATAAGTATCGGCTATGAGGCCCGCAATTTCAAACCCGATAAGCATACCTACTCCATACGTGGCCAGGGTAATAAGCCCTTGTGCGGCACTCTTATATTTTATGCCGGCTTTGGCATTGGTATAAATTTGTCCCGACACAAAAAAGAAATCATAACAAACCCCGTGCAGTGCGATTCCTATTATCAGCATAAAACTCAATTCGCCCGCATTGCCGTAAGCAAATAATGCATAGCGTATAGCCCATGCCAGCATCCCGATCAGGATGGTTTTTTTGAACCCGAATTTTTTGAAAAAAACGGGAAGCAATAAAAGGAAAAGGACTTCCGATATCTGACCTATCGTCATTTTCCCGGTAGGGTTTTCTACACCAATATTTGATAAAAACGGATTGGCGTATTGATAATAAAATGCCAATGGAATACAAATAAGAATGGAGGCAATAAAGAACAATAAAAAGTTTCTGTCTTTCAATAATTTCAAAGCATCCAAACCTAATATTTCCGATATTTTTACTTTGGCGCCTTTCTCTATTTTGGGAGGTGTTTTGGGCAATGTAAAGCTATAAAGCCCCAAAACCAGGGAAGCAATAGAAGCTAACATAAAAGTATTTTTCATTAAACCCGCTTTTACATTTGCTTCTGCATCCCAGAGAAAAACAAAACTGATGAGCAGCCCTGCCACTATCCAGCCTATGGTTCCCCACACCCTGATACTTGAAAATTCTTTTTCAGGATCATCCATCTGGTTAAAGGAAATGGAGTTTACCAATGCAAGCGTAGGCATAAAAAGAATCATGTACGCAAGCACGTAAGGATAAAAAACAGAGATGTCGGATGCATTGAACATCTGGTACATTAACACCGCACCGACCAAATGCAATACTCCCAAAATTTTTTCTGCATTAAAATATCTGTCGGCGATTAACCCTATAATGAACGGAGCAATAATGGCTCCCCACGATTGGGTGGAAAAAACAGAAGCGCTCTGTGATCCGCTGGCGCCAAGGTTATTGAACAAAAAAGTACCTAATGTTACAAACCATGCGCCCCAGATAAAAAACTCAAGAAACATCATGAATGAAAGCTGTAGTCTTGTGGTAAATCTCATGGATAATTATTAATAGATTAGTATTTGAAATATTAAATGTACTATTTTTAAAACAAGATTTTACCTTAGAGAAAAAAATAGAAAGAATTCTTTTATAAAAATTGCATTGATTTTTAATTAACCGGTAATAATTTTTTAAAAATAGAAAATAAATATGAGAAAATTAAGAATGGGTATGGT
>DATCWN010000176.1:0-6000 GCA_036566285.1 Hanamia sp. | reverse complement strand
GATGTCTTCAGCATCCGGAGACTCCAGTTTTATGAAGGCCCTGGTCCATTTAGTACTGCTACCAATAGTAGCTTCAGTGGTGTACAATATCTCGTAATAAGTTATTTTGCCCGGATCTTTCGTAAAATATACCTGTGTTTTATTAATGTCCATGGATTCACCAAGATCTACATAAAACCAAACATTCAGGTCGGCACGCTCACCACTGTTAGGCTGCCATTTAGCAGCATTGGACCGGTCTCCGTCTGTTAAAGCCTGTGTGGCCGAACTGCTCGCAGTAACCTTAGTACCTAATGCAAGGTTTGAACTGGCTGTGGGTGGTGGAGGTGGAATAAAGTATCCAATATTGCTTACCTCCACATAATCTGTATAAAACGTATCAATGGAGTTGGGTTCCGGAAGGTAAGCTGTTCTATAAGTAAACAATTCTCCTTCTTTATAATTCCATAAGGTATCCGTTGTTTCCCAAATCATACCACTTCTCGGATCAGAGGGATTGACCACCTTTTGCATGTAAACTGTTTTTGAAGTACCCGAAACGTCAGTATATTTTAAATCTATTTTTATAGCCTGCTGCGCTACTCCAAACCATTCCAGATATACATCACTTTTACTTTCTGTGGTATCAAGGATGGCTGTGTTCAAGGGCCGGTTAGATATGGAATTCTGATAGGTATCGCCATACACATTTCCTATTACTTCCGATTTTACAGATGAATGCCCTGCATTATCATACATAAACACATCAAAAGTATAAATACCTTCTTTGAGCCGGTCAATGAGCACTTTTACGGAATCAGTACCAGAGCTCCGTTGAATATTTATTTCAACAGAATCCCTGCCGCCTATCCGCTCGCCGGGTTGGGGATCTTTGCCATCTACCTGTGCCGGATTGTTCCAAAAGATTTTGGCTTTTGTAATTTTTGGATCGGAAACAATGTACCATTGTAATTGTACCCTGTCGTTGCCGGAAAGAACCTGCAACTGGTCGGGTTTGCCGTTGTAAACGATTTCCCCGTTTTTCAGAAAGCTGCTGTAAGTAGCATCCTGTTTTGAACAGGAGGCAAATAAACATCCTGCGAGGACAAGGAAAAAGAAATATCGGAGACTTTGATTGATAGACATAGTTTTTTTCATCTAAGTGTGCATTTATTTTATTATTGTATTTGGCCCCAGAACCTCAGCTCAGACATGTGTAAGAAGCCAGTAGCGCCTTTTATAGAAGCCCAATTATCAATATGCTTCCAGGCAATATACCTTACTGCAGGTGTACTGAGTGGAAACTCGTACTCATGACCATTCCGTGCTATTTCCACATCATCATTACTAACCTGCCCGATTGGGAGATCCGAAGGTTTCACCATAATCTCATGATCCAGGAGCACCCAACTGTTTACATCATTAGGAGTATTGGTTCCCCATATTTCCCATTCATGCGGGTTTCCGTGACTATAAAAATAGGTAGTGTTGTTGTCGTGCATGCGCTGCCATACTTTGTAACGACTTAAACGGATTGTTTTGCCCAAATCCATCGCAAACCAGGCCGGTATTGGATTCTTCTCATTGGAATGGAAACCGTTATTGCCTATTTCCTTATCAAATAAATTATCGAACGGCCATGAGCTTAAATTTCCGGGTTCAAGTACTGGCCCTCCGCCAATTGGGAGCGGGGCTATCTGCGGAACCGGAAATTTCCCTCTGGCATAGGTAATTTTTGAGCCATCTATTTCCTCCTCGTATATCGGTGTTAGTTCCTGTACAATAGTATCCGTAATATTATTCCAGGTATCCTTAACAAAGAAGCCGAATTTCCGTTTTACTGCTGCGAGGCCTCTTACAGAAAAATTACCTCCGGATAATCCGGTATAATAAGCGTCCACATCCTTCCACTCGTTCAGGGTAGAATCCCATCCTACAATGCCAATAACAATATTGTAAGGTTTTTCTCCTGTGGATTCTGGGTTTTGGAAGTTGATATTCATTCCACCAAAAGACTCTTTGATTTGTAAAGAAGCAAGCACATCTTTAATAGCAGGAGCTAATGGATTAATGGTAACAGAAACAGGTTCTGAAGCTTCTTCAGAACGGCTTACAGCATAGAGCTTTACCTCGCGTTGGAGGGTATCACCCAGGCCTTCTATTAATATTGATTTTTTGTAAAAAGATGATTTTGATTCCACTATTTTTCCCTGTCTTTCAAATACTGCTTTTACATACAGAAGATTCTCGTTGTCTGGTAAAGAGTATTCAATGATGGCGCCTCCGTGAATATTTTTGACTACCGCATTTGAAACCGGGCCGGGAGCCCCTTCACTGCTGTATATTGTTTTGTGTAGCTCTTCTTTATAGCAAGAAGCCAACACTACAAGCAGAAAAAGCGAGAGTATAACTTTAAAATTTTTCATTATTCTATATTTTCATTTTTATTTTTATTAAAAGCTGTACGTCCTTCACCTAAGGCGAATCGCGTTTACCATCCTGGGTTTTGAACCAGGTTCCTGTTTATCTGTAGTTCTGATATTTCTATTGGCCACAGATATTCTTTCATGGTGAAATGCTGGTTGTATAGAAGTACCGGCCGGTAAAAAGAACTGGCGCTTTCCTGGGTAATGTCCCATCCTTTTATAGGCTGGTTCAAAGCCAAATGCGCTTCTTTCCACCTCCGCAAATCCCAGAAGCGCTGTCCTTCAAAGGCAAGCTCGATGGCACGCTCCTGGTGAATGATCTTTCTTAAATTCTCTTTAGTAGTATAATATCCTGGCTGGGTAGAAAACAGATCCCATGATTCTTCTACAGTAGGTATGCCGGCACGCTCTCTTACCAGGTTGAGGTATTCGGTGGTTGTCTCGCTATAACCATTCACCTCGTTCAGTGCTTCAGCGTATAATAAATACAAATCAGCCATCCTGATTTCCGGCCATGGATACGTTACTATATTACTTGTTATTTTACCATCTGCATCACAAAAAGTCTCAATATTCACTAACTTTTTTATCCAGTATCCCGTAATAGAATAATTACTGATACCCTGCCTTGCGGAGATTTCCGCCTTCCTGGCCGCTACAAAATTGAGGTTTTTGGTTACATCATAATTATTTACCCAGTTTCCAAACCATATTCCACGGTCAAATCCTAAATCAGCATAGAAGCGAGGCTCCCTGTCAAAATGCATTTTAACCGTATTGGAATCCAGTTTAATATAAAACTGGTCTTTTTCTCCTGCTACTTTTAGTGCATAGCGATCCGCATAATCCCATGTTTTATCATCGGTAATGGGTAAGCCATGAGCTGTGTAAAACGTCTCAGCCATGTTGATGGTAGGGGCAAGAATTCCTTTGGGGCCGCTACCATTGGTGGCGCCGGGAGCAATAATAGGCATGGACCAGCGCTGCATGTTTACATCTGCCCTGCTGCTTGTATTGGCCCATATTATTTCCGGATTGCCTTCACGTTGTGTAATAGCGGTACGTATTTCCATCTCTCTCTGAATGGTATCGTTAATTACGTAAGTGGCAAGCCCAGGCGAGGTGTTTAATTTAAAGCCCATAGAGTGGCAGTAATCAATGGCTTCCTTGCAGGCATCGGCTGCACGCTGCCATTTTTCGGCGCTGAACACCGGGTTAAAAAGCTGCACGCCTCTCTTGTCTTTGAAATTAGAATATTCCGGATTACCATTAAATAACGGGCTGGCTGCGGTTACCAACACTTTTGCTTTCAGGGCCAAAACGATAGGCTTGGTGATCCGGCCCAATTCCGAAGTTTCGGCACCAGCCAGGCTTTCCGGAAGGCTTTCATTGGCAAAAGCCTCATCCAGTAACTGTACAATGTAGTTAACACAGCTATCTACCGGATCACGGTAAAGCTGTACTTCATCCGGGTTTGCCGAGATAGGCAGATTTTCCTTTATCAATGGAATAGGCCCATACATTCTTAACAGATAAAAATGGTAGTACGCTTTCAGGAACTTCACTTCGCCGCTCCAGCGTTCTTTTTCCCAGTTATCCATTTCTTCTACTCTATTAATATTTTCTAAAAAGATATTACAATCCCTTATTCCCTGGAACAAAGGCTTGCCCGACCTTTCCCCACTCCAGAAATTACCAAAAGGGCTGGCAGCATTCTGAAGCCCCAAAGCAATGTTGTAAAAATCTGTACGAACATCAATCGGGGGATTGGGATACCAGATTTCATCGGCTCCTGAAAACCCTGGGTTGGTATTAAAATGCCCATCGTCCGGCATATAAGAATAACACGTAAACAAGAACTTTTCTGCGGACGAGCGCAGGTTAAAGGCATAATCTATGGTGGCTACATTATCCGGAACCACGTCAAGATATTTTTTGCAGGAGCCCAAAGCGCCTATGGCCATGATTAGTAATACTATTTTAATTTTTTTCATAATTATTTCTTATTAAAATCCTACCTGGATACCAAAGTTTATAATTTTTTGAATAGGATAGCCGAGTCCGTTACCTGCCATTTCCACATCCCATAATTTGAATTTGCTGAAGGTGAAGAGATTGCTTCCATTAGCATAAAGACGCAGGTTGGCTAATTTTGCCCGGCTGATCAGCTTTTGAGGAAATGTGTAGCCCACCTGGACCTGCTTCACCCGAAGGAATGAGCCATCACGCATAAACCAGGTACTTGTTTGTGCATTATTATCGTTGGAACCTGCAGTTAAACGTGGCCATAAGGCATATAAATTTCTATTCGATTCAGACCAGTGATCATCCGCATAAGCCTTCAGTAATTGTTTATTTCCTGAAAACGGAGCGGTTGCATTTACATCAATCCAGAAAGAAGATCTGGCTGAGCCTTGCATGAAGGCGCTAAAATCCAAACCTTTATAAGAAGCGGAAAAACCAAAACCATATATTATCTCAGGCGTTCTTGGATATCCGATAGGCACCTGGTCCAATACGTTGATAATTCCGTCATTATTCAAGTCACGAAATTTAATATCGCCGCCCAGGGTCGGATCGTTTCCAAAATTTTGTGTTGGAGAACTTCTCACTTCCTCATCATCCACAAAAAGGCGCTCGGCAATATAGCCCCAGTTCTGCGAGGTAGAATGCCCAACCCTGTATTGCCACGGATAATCATATTCCGGCTCTTCAAATGCACTGAAGTGATTTTGGGAATAGGTGAAATTACCGCGTACCCCTACATATAAATCTTTGGTAATGGCATCGTTATAATCCAGTTGCACTTCATAAGAATTGGAATGAGCTTCCCCTACGTTCGCTTTGGGAGTGCTTCCCTGTAAGCCCATCGTATTAGGAATGGAAGCCCTCGACATCAGGATGTTATACCTGCGTTCTGTAAAATATTCTGCGATAATATTTAGCTTATTCCACAACCCTAATTCCAATCCAAATGTAGAGTTGGCTGCGGTTTCCCAGGTAACCGCTTTATTTTCGTACCGGCTGATAGAAATACCCGGTCTTGTATAACCGCCATTGGTACCAAATGTGGCTCCCATATCGTCATCATTCATATCTACCTCTGAAAGATAAAAGAATCTTTCACTTTTACTGCCAATGGCATCATTACCTACCAATCCGTAATTCCCGCGTATCTTCAGCAGGTTTACCGTATTCAGAAAAGGTTCAAAGAATTTCTCGTTAGAGATCTGCCAGGCCAAACCGGCTGATGGGAAGAAGCCATAACGCTCTGTTTTATAAAAACGCTCTGATCCATTGTATCCAAAGTTAAATTCAACAAAATAACGTTTCTCATAACCATAGGTAGCCCTTCCTGACAATCCCATGTTCCGCGAAGCCAGTGATTCCTGTAGCGAGCCTGCATTTCCATCCAGCCTGGAATCCATAAGCAAAACAAGAGTAGTGCCCAGGGTATGTTTATCATTAAATGTGTTGTTGTAATTAAGTACAGATTGAAAATGAAATACAGAAGATACATTCTTTTGCCCTCCTGTAAAGTCCAGGAAATCAGTACCATCATCCGGATTCAGAGGAGTCAGTTTATAAGTATTTG
>DATCWN010000140.1:0-5144 GCA_036566285.1 Hanamia sp. | reverse complement strand
GTAGATTTATTTTTAAATTTCTTTTGAAAGAGAAAGATTTAAAAGTGGTTTTAAACCTTTCCCCCCACATTGGCGCGAGGTTGTGGTTTGTGAGGTAGTGTCCCGCTTGTTCCATCGTTAATTTGTCTGAACCAGGATTTATAGGATTTATTGATTTACAGGATTAAATCCTACAATCCTTTAATCTTGAAAATCCTGATTCAGACAATTAAAATAAAAACTTTAAAAATGACACTTGACGAAACAACTTACAAAATAAACGGATGCGCTATGAAAGTGCATAACTACTTAGGAAATGGGTTTCAGGAAGTCATTTATCAAAGATGTCTTGCAATTGAATTAGAAAAAGCGCAATTAGTATTTGGCAGAGAAATAGAACAACCGATTTTTTATGAAGGGATTGAGGTCGGAAGCAGAAGAGCTGATTTTATTGTAGAAAATAAAGTAATTGTTGAATTAAAAGCCTTAATTAATCTCGAGGATGTTCATTTGGCGCAGGCAAAAAATTATGTTGTTGCTTACGATTTCCCTATTGGATTATTAATCAATTTTGGCGCAAAGAGTTTGCAATTCAAAAAGATATTCAATGCGAAATATAATCCTAAAATCCTTCAATCCGGGAAATCCTGATTCAGACGATTCAATTCAATCAAACCTTTCATTCCACTAAAGTCTCTTACGCTACTATATGCACCCGGCGTAGGGAGATTAAAATTTTCATTTTGTTGGTAAAAACTAAAGGCATAACTTTTGTGAACAACAAACTATTATTAAAAAACTCATGTAAAAAATGATTATGAGCACACTTACCAATAAGGTCGCCTACATCACTGGTGGAAGCAAAGGCATCGGATATGGAATTGCAAAAGCGCTGCTTGAACAGGGAATGAGCGTTGCCATCACCAGCCGCGATCTCTCTTCAGCGAAGAAAGCTGCAGATTCATTAACAAATGATCCTTCAAAGGTATTGGCTTTGGAGTCGGACGTAAGTACGGTTGCGAATGAGAAAACGGCTGTACAGAAAGTAATTGATCACTTCGGGAAACTGGATGTGCTGGTAGCAAACGCAGGCGTAGGGCATTATGCCCCAATTGAAAGCCTGACGGAGGAAGACTGGAACAGCACCATTGATACCAACCTCACTGGCGTTTTCCACAGCGTGAAAGCTAGTATAGATGCCTTGAAAGAATCTAAAGGATACATCATCACTATCGCAAGCCTTGCAGGAACTAATTTTTTTGAAAACGGCGCCGCTTACAATGCGAGCAAATTTGGCCTGGTCGGTTTTTCTCAGGCCATCATGCTGGACCTGCGCAAATATGGTATCAAGGTTACTACCATCATGCCCGGTTCTGTTGCCACCTATTTTAATGATCATATTCCTAACGAGCAGGATGCATGGAAGATACAGCCGGAAGATATTGGCCAAATGGTTGTTGATCTTTTAAAAATGCCGCTGCGTACTTTACCAAGTAAGATCGAAGTGCGCCCTTCCATGCCAGTGAAGTAGAATATGAGTTTTCTTCCATTGGGCACTAAATTCATAAATATGCTGACAGACATACATCCAAAATTGCCAATGCGGGACAAAACCGTAACAAGAGATTTCTACATCACCCAATTAGGCTTTCACGAATTTGGAAGCGCTGATTATGATGGTTACTTAATGGTGGAAAAGGACAACATACAAATTCATTTCTTTGAGTTTATAGAGCTCGACCCAAAGAAAAATTACGGACAGGTTTATATCCGGACAAATGACATTGACAAGTTGTATCAATCATTATTGGATAATAAAGTAAGCATACATCCAAACGGAGCATTACAGATAAAGTCCTGGGGACAAAAGGAGTTTGCTTTGCTTGACCCCGACAATAATTTACTAACTTTTGGACAGGGCGTATAAGGTAACAGAATGAGTACATTAAATTGGGCCGTTATGCGCTTCGCAGCGAAATGGGTGAAGCGGCAACCAAACGGGAAAAGTGTCAACGGTAATGTTGCAACCGTACGGAAAATAAAGGATAACAAACCTTCTGCGCTTACTATATTTTTTAACACCTTTACTTTTCAGTTGAATACGAAATAATTATGGCTTACGATGAAAAATTAGCCGGCAGAATCAGAAAAGCACTTGCTCATTTACCAAAAGTAAGAGAGAAGAAAATGTTTGGTGGTTTGGCATTTATGGTTGATGATAAAATGTGCATTACGGCAGGCGCTGATAGAATTATGTGCCGCATTGACCCGGCTATTCATGAAGAAGTAACCAAAAGAAAAGGCTGCCGCAGCGTGATTATGAGAGGACGGGAATACAAGGGATATGTTCATGTGGATAAGGATAGTATTACCAACAAAAAAGATTTTGATTATTGGATCGGGCTTGCGCTTGAGTATAACAAAGAAATGCGAATGAAGTAATTTGAGCAGGATTTCGACTTTTGGAAGAAGAAGAAAACAGCCACGCATCGCGCCTCTACTATGCTAAGTTTTCCAACTGGCGAAAAACCGGTATCAACAATTTTCCCTTTTCAGACAAATTATACTCTATATGCAGGGGCTTTTGTTTTATCACCTTTTTCTCTAATAGTTGTTGTTCTTCCAGTTCCTTCAAAGCGACGGCAACAGACTGCTTGTTTGAACCTTTTATCTGTCGTAAAAGCGAATTAAAACGAACAGGGCCATTCACGGCAAGCCGGAAGATTTGTGGCTTCCATTTACCTGACAGCATCTTTAAAAGACCTTCCGCCTTACAATCATTTTCACTTTCCATTTTGATTTATTTGATAGTCATGTTTTTCTGACTAATTGTTTGACCCAACACTGTTTAGGAACTTTGTGTATCAAAATTAAATCATTAAAACAAAAGGCTATGAAAAGTGAAACACTAACCACTGTAGAAAAGATGTTTGCTGCCTTCGGCAGTGGAGATCTGGAAAAATTCAGAGAAACAGTATCCGAAGATACTACCTGGATTTATTACGGAACAAAAGAAATCCCAAAAGCAACATTTGAAGGTAAAGATGGAGCCACAACCTTCCTGCGTAACATTCTGACGCAAACAGAAATACTGAGTTTTGAACCGCAACAATTTATTTGCGAAGGCAATATGGTTGTTGTTTTAGGCCAGGAACACCAACGGGTTAAAGCTACAGGAAAGGAACTAAAGCAAAAATGGGTGCAGGTTTATACAGTTGAAAATAACCTTATTACCAGGATGGAAGAATTTGCTGCCTCAGAGGTGGTCAATCAATAATTCAAACCGGGGTAACCATCCCTTTCAGAAACTTAAATAAAAAGCTAAACATGGAAAATACATATCGGAACAATCCGCTCTTGTGCGACATAGAAACAGGGGTTTGCGAAATGCCTTCAACTACAGCCAAGGGTAGTTCGCAAATGGTGACAAAACCAGGAAAACCAATAAGGGTCATTTATTTCACCGACCCTATTTGCTCCACTTGTTGGGGAATTGAGCCGCAACTCAGAAAGTTGAAACTGGAGTATGGCGATTATCTTGAAATAGAATACCGCATGGGTGGTTTACTACCCGACTGGAGCTATAATAGCGGCGGTATCAACCAACCATCGGACGTAGCACATCACTGGGATGAAGTAAGTGCCTTTTATGACATGCCTATTGATGGGGACGTATGGCTGGAAGACCCTTTGCCATCATCTTATCCGCCTTCCATTGCATTCAAAGCAGCGCAAATGCAGGATGGAGAAAAAGCAATTCAATTCCTTAGGGAAATAAGGGAAATGCTTTTTTTGCAAAAGAAGAACATCGCCAAATGGGAAAACATTGCTATTGCGGCTGAAAAGGTTGGACTGGAAGTAGAGCAACTGAAAAAGGATTACGATGGCAAAGCAAAAGATTTATTTTCTGAAGATTTGGAACTGGCGCAACAACTCAGTGTAAGGGGTTTCCCAACGATGTTCTTTGTGGACAGTTCCGCAAATCAGGAGCGGGTTTATGGCTCTAAACCATACAGCGTTTACGAAAATGCTATTGCAAAGTTGCACCCAACTGCAAAGAAGTACAAGTATCAAACGGGTTGGAACAGTTTGTTTTCAAAATATCCTTCGCTTACTACCAGGGAGTTTGCCGAACTATCAGGAATGGCACGTAAAGACAGCGATACCTATTTACAAACGCTTTATGAAAAAGGGCACTTGCAGAAATTGGAAACGAAGAATGGCATATTGTGGATAAGTGAAAATGGCAGCCGCTAACATTAAGAACAATAGCCGAAAGCCCTATTAAAAAGCCCCAACAAGAACAAACTTGCAGGGGGCTTTTGGTTATTATTGGTTGACCAACACCGGGTACTGGGGTTACGGATAATTTACAAGTCAATTGTCCTGAATGTTAAGTTTACTCTCGGTTTGGTTATTAGTTTTGCCGGTGGAAGCCTGTGTAACCAATTAGTTTGCGTGGTGCCTTTCATTACCAATAAACTGCCGTGTTCTAAAATTAGTGAAACGGTTTCTTTTGTTTGTTTGTGTTTGAATGCAAATTTGCGTTCGGCTCCAAAACTTAATGAACCAATGGCTCCATTTTTCTTTAAATCTTTTTCCGCATCGCTGTGCCATGCCATTCCTTCATCGCCATTGTGGTATAAGTTCAACAGACAGGAATTAAATTTTTCGTTTGTTTTTTCTTCGGCAATTGATTTTAATTCTAACAATTCCGTTGTCCAGGGCAAAGCCCGTTTAGTAGTGTTGGAATAGGTGTATTCAAAATCCGTGTCGCCATACCAGGCTACTTTTCGTTTGGTAATAATCAATTTTCCATAGATGATTGCCTGGTCGTTTTTCCAATCAATTGTATTCAATAAACAATCAAAATACTGATTGGCTTTCTGAGTAGTCAATAGCTTTCCGTAATAGTTTACAATACCATCTTTTGGTAATAAATTTTTTGAGCTATCTATTTCATTGTTAAATAAATCCATTTTTTATATGCTGTTTTCATACAATGCCCACAAGGCCGAAATCCATTTTTAACGGCTTCATTTTCTGAATTAAAGAAAACTCTGTTCTCCCGTTTCATTCGTTTACCTGATTTACATTGTAGTGTTCCGTATATTTTTAATTTTCTGTTTCCACCAAAACAAATCTCTTTTCGCTTGATTTTACTT
>DATCWN010000022.1:0-2526 GCA_036566285.1 Hanamia sp. | reverse complement strand
AATATTGAAATGCTTGCAAAAGCATGTATCGAAATAGCCGCAGTTGTTCCCGATATGCCTTTTTATTATTATCATATACCTGTTTTAACTGGCGTTGATTTTCCAATGATCGACCTGTTGAAATGCGTTGATGAAAAAGTTCCCAACTTTGCCGGCATCAAATACACCCACGAAGATTTTATGGATTTTCTTTCCTGTCTTCATTTTAAAGAAGGCCGGTATGATATGCTTTGGGGAAGAGATGAAAATATGTTGCCGGCATTATCTCTGGGTGCCCGGGGCGCCGTGGGAAGCACTTTCAACTATGCCGCGCCTTTGTATTATAGCCTGATAAAGGCATTTCAAAATGGGGACTTTAAAAATGCGCAGGCCCTGCAGCAGCAGTCCATTGATATGATTTCACTGCTTGGAAAATATGGCGGCATTGCTACCGGCAAAGCGTATATGAAATTATTGGGGTTGGATTGCGGCGAATTCAGATTGCCTGTAAAAAATATGTCAGCTGAACAATTCGAATCATTTAAAAAAGATACTGACCAGATAAATTTCAGCAGTTTTTCTTCCCGCACATCGATTGCTGTTAATGCTTAAAAAATAATGAACCGATTAACGACTTCTCTTTTAGCTACAGTTATATTATTTAATGCATCCTTCGCACAAACAAAACGGATGAACACCATGCAATGGAAAATAGTCGCAGAACTGCCCGCCAGAAACGGGCCGGATAAAGCATTAGGTCTTGCCGGACCGGTTACTGGGGTAAATCACAATGTATTAATCGTGGCGGGTGGCGCCAACTTTCCGGATAGTATGCCATGGTTAGGCGGAAAGAAAAAATATTATGACGAGGTATATATTTTACAAAAAGACGATGTCAATAAATTTTCATGGTTTGCCACAAAGCCATTACACTTAAAGCAAAAGTTGGCTTATAGCGGTAACATATCTACCCCTGATGGGATATTTTGTGTAGGTGGCGAAACGGATACAGGGCATACCAGAGAAGTTTTTTTATTACAATGGGATGCAGTCAAGAAAGATATTGTTATCAAAGAATTTCCATCATTACCTGTTGAATTGGCCAATATGGCTGTTGCCAATATTGGCAAAAAAATTTATGTAGCAGGTGGTGAAGATGGACATAAAGTGTCGAATATTTTTCTTGAAATAGATATGTCTGTTTCATTGCCGGAATGGAAAAGATTACCTGATTTACCTATCGCCATGTCTCATTCAGTGGCTGTTGCACAATCAAATGGAAAGAATCAATGTGTATATGTGATCGGGGGAAGGGCTAAAGCGACTTCCGGCCTGAGCGACTTGCATAACACAGTTTTTTGTTTTGATCCTGCAAAGAATAGCTGGAAACAATTAAGCAATATCAGCGATGGAAAGAAGACAACTAATATATCTGCGGCTACTGCAGTTGCATTTGGTGAAACATGTATTCTATTAATGGGAGGCGATAAGGGAACTGTTTTTCACCAGATCGAAACATTCAACACAAATATTGCTGAAGCAAAAACAGAGGAAGAAAAAGAACGTTTGCAAACAGAAAAAATTCAGTTACTAAATAATCATCCGGGTTTTAGCAGGGATGTATTGGTTTATAATACAACTAAGGATCGCTGGACAAAAATTGGTGAGTTACCCGGATTCGGTCCTGTAACTACTACTGCTGTTAAATGGAACGACGATATTTTTATTCCGAGTGGTGAAATTAAACCGGGTATTCGTACACCACAAATTTTGAAAGCAGAATTTCGTTAAGTAAAGTAAATAGGGGATAAAGTCTTAAATGTTTATAATGACTGATACTAAAATCGAAAACGTTTCTAATTTCCCCTTTGGGGGTAAGAGAGCCTATCCCTGGATCCTGGTAGGCCTGCTGTGGGTGGTGGCTTTGTTGAATTACATGGACAGGCAAATGTTATCAACAATGAAGCCTTCCATGATGATTGATATTGCCGAGCTTCAGACTGCGACAAATTTTGGACGATTGATGGCCATCTTCCTTTGGATATATGGTTTTATGAGTCCTGTTGCGGGAATGATTGCAGATAAATTCAACCGCAAATGGTTGATCGTAGGAAGTTTGTTTGTATGGTCCGGTGTTACTTTCGCGATGGGCTATGCCCAAACTTTTGATCAGCTATATTGGTTGAGAGCAATCATGGGAGTAAGCGAAGCTTTATACATTCCTGCAGGACTATCATTGATCGCCGATTTTCATACATCTAAAACGAGATCACTCGCGATAGGTATTCACATGACGGGTCTTTATATGGGGCAGGCCCTGGGTGGTTTTGGCGCCACTATCGCTGATAAATTTTCATGGAATACAGCGTTTCATTCTTTTGGTATCATCGGTATTATTTATTCCGCTGTTCTAATTCTATTTTTAAAAGAGAAAAAGGAGGGGATAATGAAGATGGCTGCAACGGATACAGTAAGGCAGATTGAAAAATCATCGCTTTTTAAAGGGTTAGGTCTATTATTTACCAATATATCTTTTTGGGTTATCCT
>DATCWN010000004.1:0-8781 GCA_036566285.1 Hanamia sp. | reverse complement strand
AAAGCTTTTGGAGAAAATAATTTCCTTGAAATGGCAGCAACCAATATTCATTTTCTTCTGGAAAATGTTTCAACAAAGGAAAATGGATTGTACAGAAATTATAAAAACGGGAAAGCAAATATTCCGGCATTTCTTGATGATTACGCTTTTACCATAAGCGCTTTGATTGATTATTACCAGGTAAGTTTTGATGAAAAATATTTGCAAAAAGCCGATGCCATTACTCAATACACAGAGCAACATTTCTTTGACAAGGCTTCCGGAATGTTCTTTTATACCGATGACCAATACAGTAATTTAATAGCCCGGAAAATGGAAGTTGCCGATAATGTAATACCGGCATCCAATAGCGAAATGGCTAAAAATTTATTGACATTAAGCCTGTATTTTGAAAACAAGAATTACGAGAATCAGTCGGTTCAGATGGTAAAGAATATAATTGAAGATGCAAAGCCGAACCTGGGATATTACAGCAATTGGGCGCAGGCAATAGCTTTGCAGGTATCCTCTCCCTTTGAAATTGCGATTGTGGGAAATGATTGGAAAGAAAAACTCAACCAGTTTCAGAAATACTTTTTACCCAATTCAATTTATTTAGGAGGAAACACAGAAGGTAGTTTTTCACTGCTCCGGGATAAATTAATGCCGGGTAAAACAATGATTTATGTGTGTAAAAATAAAACCTGCAAAATGCCTGTGGAAAAAGTAGATGACGCATTGAAGCAAATTAAAAACCAGATGCTTCCTTAAAGATGATTTTTAAATTTAAAATCATGCTACTGCTTCATTTTTTCTTATTCAAACTATCGCGTACATTTTCGGCTTAACTTTTGTATCCACCTTAACTGATTTCATCAAGCGCACGATATGTAATGGCGGAAATAGTTGTAAAATATTTTATCACAAAAACATTTAAAAATGAAAACAGCAGGTTGGGTTTTAATAGCCATAGGAATTGTAATGATTCTCATCCAGGGGTTTTCAGTTCCCGTTAAAAAGAATATAATTGATGCGGGGCCTATCCAGGTCAGTAAAACCGAAAACAAATGGATTGGCTGGCCAAGTTATGCGGGTGGCATACTCGCAATTGTAGGTGTGGTAATGGTAACTGCAGGAAAAAAGAGAAGCGCCTGATTTTATTCTAAGAAGTTTATATAAAAAATGCCCGTTGATGTAACAGGCATTTTTTATAAATACAATATCTTTTATAAAAGAAGAATCAATAACAGGATAATAATAATGATGGCTCCTACCGATAAATAAATTCCGTTTTGCTTTGCCTGTTTTCTTAAATCTTTAACCTCCTTTTTTAAATCCTTTTTTTCTGCAGAGGTCAGATTGGTCTTGTCCATATTTTTAATTTCTACAAGGCGTGTTTCAATTTGCTTTGCCAACACTTCTTTCGGTGTTTCTGTTTTGGGAACCGGGTTGTTGTTGGCTGCGAACAATGGAGTTACCAATGTAATGCACATTGACATTAATAAAACCGGGATAATTTTTTTGGGGCTCATGATAAAGTGTTTTTAAGTTAAATAAAAATTTACCTCGTAAAAGTAAATGAATTAACCTTAGTTTAAAATAAATTAAAAAATATCTTTCGCAAAAAGCATTCCCAAATGTTTACCCTTTACGCGGATAGAACAAAAGAGCCTCTCTGTGAACAGAAAGGCTTTTAACGATTGCTTGTTATTAAAAATTGAAAGGGAAGAAAAACCAACCCCATCTTTTTAATTATTTTTTCAGCAATGAATCTTTTTTTTCGAACTTCTTCTCTACTTTGTTTTTAACGGAATCGCTGCTTCTTTCAAGTCTTGCTTTTGCAGAATCTGCATTTTCCTGTACCTGGCTTTGAACAGAATCGGTTGTTTTTTCAATTGCGTTTACGGTTGAGTCTTTTGCATTCTCATTCTCTTTAGAAGCAGAATTACAAGCAATCAACGAGCCTGCAATGAATGCAGTAAATAATAACTTTTTCATTTCGTTTTCTTTAGAGTGATCGGTTAAAATTATATACCTCCTTTTTAAAAAAGTAACCCTACAAAATATATAAAAATAAAAACCACCGGTTTTATGCCGATGGTAATGGCGCCGCATAGCGCCTCAGATTATTTTTATGGAGCCTGCTAACTTATGGTTAGAGCAGGCATCCATGCGCTATCTGTAGATTGCATGAATACCTCCTTTTTATTTGATGAGGTATAAAATTAAAGAAAGTTTCCAAAACAGGTAAAGGGAAAAATTAAAAATTATTTAAAAATCAATACCCGGATTTGGCAGGTGCCTTTCAATTCGTCGCTTAGATCAACGGATTTCTACTATAATACTTACAAATTTATCCCTCCGGAAACCTCTATCCTTTGACCGTTTATCCAGCCTCCGTCTTCACTGCATAAAAAGGCGACCACTCCACCAATATCCGTTGCCAGCCCCACTCTTCCCAACGGGCTTAAAGAGGCCAGGAACTTCTTTCGTTCCGGAAAATCCCTGTTGCCCCCATTATTAAAATCTGTTTCTACCGGCCCCGGAGCTATCACGTTTACTGTAATTCCGCGGGCGCCCACTTCCTTAGCAAGGTATCGCGTGAACACTTCCACGGCCCCTTTCATAGAGGCATACAGGGAATAGCCCGGCACAGCAAAACGCGTAGTACCGGTGGAAATATTAATGATGCTCCCTTTGTCATTGATGAGGGGCAGCAGCTTTTGTGTAAGAAAATAAACGCTTTTAAAATGAATGTTCATCAGTTTATCAAAGTCTTCTTCTGTTGCTTTTTCGAAAGGGATGGTGGCGCCGATACCTGCATTGTTGATCAGAGAATCGAATCGCTGCACATTCCATTTGCTTTGAAGCGTTTTCTTAAACTGGTTGACAAAATCAGGAAGCGCCGCCACATCATTAGTGTCCAAAGGCAAGGCTGCCGCCAGCCTCCCTATGGCCTCGATTTCTTTTACCACATTTTCGGCAGCTTCTTTCTGCGACATAAAAGTAATTACCACATCGTGCCCTTGCTGGGCAAGCCGCAAAGCCATGTCCTTACCCAGACCTCTGCTTCCGCCGGTTACCAATGCTATTCTATTTGTCATAAATTATTTGTTTAAAAAATAAGTAATTACAGATGCTTTACAAAGTTGTATATTTTTTAAACGGATAAGAAATAATCCTAAAAATAATAGTTCAGACTACGGAATTACAATGTTGATCCCACTGATACTTTGCGCGCTAAAATATCCAAGTACGCCACCGCTGATATTACTTACGGGATTAGTGGGTGTGGCGCTTTGGTTGTCGCCAGTGGCCGCCTGATCTAAACTGTAGAAGTATTTATAAACATTAGGGTCTATGCACAAGAGATCTACCCTAACTGCATCGCCGGTTTTAAACTCGCCATTTGGATTAATTAATGGACGTGATATCACAAGACCATCACTCAGATCATCGTTTTGCACAAATATCTTTTTTACCTGAACCTCATTGGCGTATTCAATAATACGATAACTGTTGCCTGGGCCTGCCGGGTCAGAGTATGATGGAACAATCGTTTTTATAGTTTTGCGGCCAAAACCAATTTCCATCAAAGAAAGTGAATCTATATTCACCAATTCCTTAGGCATAGTGGAGGTAGCCGTATAAGTATTCCCATCTATGGTTACAGAAAGGCGGTAAGTTCTACCCGGTATCCCTCTGAAAACGGTAGTCCGGTAAACACCCGGAGAAGTCTCTGTTAAATGATAGGCCTGGCCGTTGCTTTCCCTAATGCGTACCAATGCCCCGCTGATTCCTGTAAAGCTATTATCATCGCTAAATTTTTTTGTTTGTGAAATCTTTACTTCCTGCGGCAGAGATGGGATATTGAATACATTGCCTTCTATCACATACTTTTTGTCTGCTTCATTTATTTTTACATCAATCACTTTTTCGCAAGAAGAAAAAAATAATAAAAATGCCAGGCCTGCTATTGATAAAATAAATCTTTTCCTCCAGGAAGTAAAACCAAAAATTGTTTGTTTCATTTACTGTATTTGGATGTTTAGAATTTAAAGTTATAAGAGATAGAAGGTATCCATTTGAATAAAGAAGTTTGCACGGCTTCCGTTTGTTGCGGGTCTTCTTTATTATCCCGGAAGGTAATGGTGTAGGCATTTTCCCTTCCATATGCATTGTACAGACTAAAGGCCAGTTCGCTACTCCATTTTTTCTTTTGTTTTAATTGAAGCGTAGCGCCCAAATCAAGACGATGATAGGCGGGCATTCTGTAGTCATTTCTATTGGTATAATAATAAACGGTTTGTCCGCCTGCCATATATTTTCCGTTTGGAAAAGTAACGGCATCCCCGGTATAAAAGATCCAGTTGGCAGAAAGTGTCCATTTATTATTCAACCGGTACATACCTACAATAGCAACATCGTGTGTGCGGTCTTGTCGTGCATTGTACCATTGATTGTTATTGATGCCCTCAATTTTCCGTTCCGTTTTTGAAAGTGTGTAGCTCAGCCAACCAGTGAACCTCCCCGTTTTTTTCCTAAACAACCATTCAATACCATAAGCCCTACCCTTCCCAAATAACAATTGTGTCTCTATCGCTTCGGCAGCAAAAACATCGGCAGCATCACGGTAATCAATCTGGTTTTGCATGCTTTTGTAATAAGTTTCCACGGTCAGTTCATAATTATTGCCGGCCACGTTTTTATAATAACCCAATGATACCTGGTCTGAAATTTCCGGTTTTATAATATTACTGCTGCTTATCCATTTGTCGGTAGGCCTGCTGCTGGTGCTGTTACTAATGAGATGCATATTCTGTACATTTCTTGCATAAGAGGCCTTCAGCGAGAGGCTCTTATTAAACTGATAACCCAAAGCAAGCCTCGGCTCAGGATTCCAATAGGTTTTTACTATTTCACCACTTTTGTATGAAGTGGTATCCACGATTTCACCATCGCTATTCAATGTATAAAAATCACCTTTGCCTAAAACACTTAGTGCCGTAAACCTTGCACCATAAGTAAGTTCCAATTTGTCAGAGGCTTTCCAGGTATTGGTAGCATAGAGCGCGTTTTCTAAAGAATATCTTTTTTGTTGTTTTTTGCTTACAAGGCTGGATGTCTCTGAGGCCGTAATTTCGCCCGGCCTTACCGTGTGAAAGGTAGTGCTCCATCCAAAGCGGATATTATTTTTAGAATTGACGTTCCACTGGTAATCCTGCTTCAGGTTCCAATCTCGTATCTGGGAAAAAATATTAAAATCATTGGCGCCGCTTATTATCTTGATCTCATAATTGTAATTACTGTAGATTAAAGAAGTATTAGAGAAAAGCTTGTTGCTGAAAATGTGATTCCATCGGGCCGTGCCGGTAGAGTTGCCCCAATGAATTACAAAATCATCACCAAAGCCAAGGTTATCTTTTCCAAAATATCCGCTGAGAAATAGCTTGTCTTTTTCACCTAATTCATAATTCATTTTTGTGTTCAGGTCATAGAAATACAAACGGCTTTTACTGATGGCACTGTCTGATGAAAGCTTTAAAAATATATCGGCATACGTTCTTCTCCCGGTAACAAGGAAAGAGGATTTGTCTTTTTGCAAAGGCCCTTCCACATTCAGCTTTGCCGATATCAATCCGATGCCGCCACTCACATTATAATCCTGGTTATTGCCATCATTCATTTTTATATCCAGCACCGACGAGAGCCTGCCACCGTATTGCGCCGGCATGCCCCCTTTGTAAACGGTAACATCTTTAATAGCATCTGAATTAAAAGTAGAAAAGAAACCGAGAAGATGAGAAGCATTATACACATTGGCTTCATCCAATAAAATCTGGTTTTGATCTGAAGTGCCTCCTCTTACAAAAAAACCCGCATTGCCATCGCCTGCCGCCTTAATGCCCGGAAGTAATTGTATCGTTTTTAATACATCTTTTTCTCCAAATAAAACAGGTATGTTTTTAATTTCCCTGGTGCTCAATCTTTCTATGCCGGTTTGTGTTCCGCTGATTCGTCTTCCTTTTGAGTTGGTGCTCACCACTACTTCATCAAGGCGCGTGGATTCATCTTCCAAAGCAATGTTGACTTTTATATCTTTATCAAGGGTGATACGCAATGTGTCATTTTTCTTCCCGATGGTGCTTATCTCCAACAGGTAATCGCCTTCGGATAATGTGATGGAATAAAAACCATATTCATTGGAAGCCGTGCCCCCAGGCTGGTTTATAGATCGTATGGAAGCGCCGATTATGGATTCACCTGTTTTCTTACTTTCAACAGTACCACTAATAGTGAATCTTCTTTGAGCCTTACTATTTACAGAAAAAATAATAGAAACCAAACACAGAATTATAAAAGGTTTTGTTTTGCCGGCGATTCGCATTTCCATTTCCATTTAATACTGTGCAAATGTATCTTTAGTTATATTAACAGAGCGCTTTGAAAACATGAAAGGAACAAATAGATTACTACCTGGAATTTTAAGAGAGTGACAGAACGGTTGCTTGTTGGCTTTGTAGTAATGGCTCACCAACCGAACGGATGAATTGATAAATAGAAAGTTGATGCTCACAAAGTCCCTCTCAATACCACGAATGAGTAGCATTGTTTTCTTAAAAATAATATTAGAGGGCTAATAAATTGCAAAAAGCAGGTGTGCCGTCATTAAAGTCCAACTCCCTCTTTTACTTTTTAGAAATGCCGGTATTCTAAAGTTTTTCAAGCCCTTTCATCAAATCTTCCGCGTTCATCACAGGCCTAAATTCTATTTTGGCATTCATGCTTTGAAACAATGGTTCGGCAATAGAAGGAATGTCAGATGTATCCTTGAGGTCAAACACCATAAAGCACGACCTGCAGCCATCAAACGATGTAAAATAGCATGCTTCAGGTTGAATCCTATCCATAGTTGACTTTACAACTCTGGCAAGTGAGCCATCCGAAACGGCGTTATTTGATGTCGAAACATCCATAGTTGCAATTAATAAAGTACGCATGATTATTGTTTTTAAATGTGAATAATAATACCATACCATAAAGAAATAGGACGATGGAAATTCCTGGGGCAGGCCTGCGAGCCATTTATCTTTTTGAGGCTTTTTTGAAAGTAAAATGGCATACCTTCTTTTACACGAAGGTTTATTACCATAAAATTATAGAAACTTTGTAATACCATTCAATTTATATCTAATCTTTTTTAAGTGCCGGATAATTTCTATTTATTAGTAGCTTATTTTGTACCCAATGGCTACATCCGGAAGACTCTGGTATAATATTTATAGAAACTGGAAATATAAAATGATCATACAATACGCATCTGACCTGCATTTGGAGTTCAGGCAAAACAGGGAATTTATGAAACTGCATCCTTTACAACCAAAGGGTGATGTGTTATTGCTGGCAGGTGATGTGGTTCCTTTTTATATCATGCATAAGCAGGATGATTTTTTTAATTATTTATCAGATCATTTCCAAACTACTTATTGGATTCCGGGCAATCATGAGTACTACCATTTCGATGTTTCTGATAAATGCGGAACCCTACATGAAAAAATAAAAAGCAATGTTTTCCTGGTGAATAATATTTCGATAATTAACAACGATATACAATTTATTTTCTCCACACTTTGGTCTAACATCAGCCCCGAAAATGGATGGCTTCTTGAACAAAACATGAGCGACTTTGAATTTATTAAATACAAAAGTTATCGCTTTTCATACACACGCTTCAATCAACTGCACCAGGAATGTATGGAGTTTGTGAAGCATGAATTGTCCCGGGAAAAAGTAAATCAATCTGTGATGGTTACTCATCATGTTCCTACTTATCTCCACTATCCCGAAAAGTATAAAGGGAATATTTTAAACGAAGGCTTCGCTGTAGAATTAGATGATCTTATTAAAACCAACGGCCCGGATTGTTGGATATTTGGACATCATCATTTTAATACTCCTGACTTTGAAATTGGCCACACACAAATGAAGACGAATCAATTGGGCTATGTAGAACACAATGAACATCTGTTGTTTGATCCAGGTAAAATATTTGAATTTGACAACAGGTCTGACCTTCGGTGCCGGCTTTGATTCAGGACTTTTTCAAATAATTAATGATCGCGATCCTCACATCCGACAAGGGATTGCCCACAGCAGTTTCGGCATCATATACTTTCACTATGTCGGGATTATTGGGAGTAAGAAAACCAAGATTGGCTTCGCCTCCGGTTAATAAAAATTCCGTAAGCGCTACTCGATATATTTTTTGCGGATCAATAGAGTTGCTGTTTAAGATCCAGACGTTTGAATTTTTATCAAATTGCAATGAATCATTGTAAAGCAGGAAGCCACCCGTGCCCACATTATTTTTTCCCTGGTTTAGAATCTGTATCAGCAGCGTTCCTTTCATGTCCACTTCGCGGATACCACCACCAAAAGGAAGGCTGCGAATAATGTCGTATTGTGTAACGGGCATTTGTAAAATATCATCAAGCCTGATAGAGCCTGCATTCATTAAAACTACATCGGCCTTTGGCGCTGCCCCTTCAAGAGACTTTACCACAATCCTTGTAAAATCAGTAGGATGGCTGCGGATCTCTGTCTCCCGTGCATCCAATGGATCACCGGTTTTTAAAACAACCTCACCGGCATTAAAACCAAGAGAGGCATAACTGTTGGCGGCGATGGTTTGCCATTTTTGAACCACCGCATTGGTGGTGCTGTCTAATGCAATGGTTTCATTTACCATTTCCAATTTGGGCGCTACTTTTATTTTATGCCTTTTTTTATTGATGGTAAGAT
>DATCWN010000528.1:0-2772 GCA_036566285.1 Hanamia sp. | reverse complement strand
ATCCAGCGGCTGCAATTCGGGATCGGGATCAGGATCAGGAATTGGCCATCTTCTCGGAATTCTGATTTTAATAACTCCGTTGCCGCAATCATCAATAAACCTTGAAATATATCCGCCAACAACAATAATTCCCTGTCTTTCACCTTCAGTATGAAGACCGTTGGCTATTTCATTCATCAGGGAAGCTCTGTCTATCACTTGCCTGGCAAGGTTCATGGCGATTATTTCTTTTGGCGGAAGTGGCTGCGGATTCAGCATTACCCAACTCAATTTAGAGAATTGGAAAGCTTGCCGGATAATGGGTCCCCATGGGCCATCGGGTTCCGGGTCATCGGGATTGGGGTTGTAAATATTACTCAATTGGCTGGCAAGTGAGATAAATCTTTTGCGCGAAATAAATGAAGTGTCGTTCATGATATTATTTTTTAGGGTTAAAAATGAGAAACCTATTACTTGTTTTTTTACTAAAAAAATTCTTTAAATCTTACATTCTTACCGGTTTACTTTTCTAAGCACTGCTATTGATCTCATGCCTGATGCATCACGGTAGTCAATCAACTGCTCATCTCCGGAATGGGAAAAGCGGTATCTTTTGCCGGTAATATTTCCTGTAACCGACAAGGCCGTTTTACCGGTATATTCGAAGCTCACATCCGGCCATATTGGTTGACGGTTCCTTTTAGCTGTAACCGTACCACTCATTGAAAATGAGGGCGAACTCAGTTCATTTCTTTTATTTCCACAATTGCACATCTTTTCAATTTTTAATCTTCATGATAATCCGGCTTATCTGCATGAGGTTTGCCTACGGAAGTAGAGAACTGTTCCAGCAGGCAGGCTGCTCCCGACAATGCCCACCAGTATAGAATTTTTTCCCACCAGCTATTTCCCAGCCATATTCCAAAAGGCAGTGCCGTCCAAATGCTCAAACAATAAAAGCAGTCGAGCAGGCTTCCAAAGAAACGGGTACCTGCTTTTTTGCGTATGAGAAAAATAATATCGAACGGGCCATCTTCTTTACCAAGCAAATGAGTTACGCGCCAGATAGCTAACAGGGATAATATAAAATAACCCACATTCATGTTGTTTGAGCAAAGGGGGTTAATCACTTATTACCGGGGCGGGCGGGCAGCAACGGTACTCCTGCGATTTTTCCAGGAATTCTATTTGTTTACGCAGCAGGTCATTTTCCAGTTGCAGCTTTTCCTTTAATAAGGGCTCGCACATATCACAATCATCAAGGCAGCCTTTTACAATAATGCCGGGTGTTGGCAAAGAGAATTCAGATTCAAATTCAATAACTTCCTTCGTTTCTTTCGTAACATTTCCCGCGTTATCAATCAGGTTTTTAGCCATAAGCTGCTCATCCACTTCTTTCAATGCCTGCGTGCGGATGTTCTCTTCCAGCGGCTTTCCAAAGTTTTGCTCTTGTGTAAAAACGGGTCTCGTTAAAACAGATGCCGGGGCAGTGCCAAAAGAAGCAAATTCCAGGTTAGCGCTTCTGGCGCTGAAACCGGTAACAGCAGCCATTTCTGTAGCTCTTTTTGCTGTTACAGTGGCAGGTATATCCTGGGGCACCAATGCAATGGGAATTTTTTTGGCACCGGGTTGCAATACGCCTCCTATGGGCGCATTATCATCCAGTACCCTTCTTTCGATGGATATAAGCTCGAACTTTATTTTTTGTTTTTTATTCAGCCGGTAAAACATATAAGTTACGGCGTGGCATTTATTGTAATTGGAAAATTCTCTTGAGGAGGCCTCATACTGTTCTTCAGCACTACCTTCAATGTGGGTACGGCTGCTCACTTCACCAATTGAAACTGAATGCGCTTTGCGTGTGGCGCTTACGGCTTGCGCTGCTGAACTCTGAACATGCGATTTTTGCTGATTGAGGTAATCTGATACAGAACTATTATTGTGATTGCCACTGGCATTGGTGCTGGCACTGGCGCTCAGGCTTAAAATCCCGATGCTACCTTCCGCATCGCCATGAAAATCCCAATGTCCTTCTGATGAATTTTCGGCATGGCCCGATTGAGCAGAGGAGGCATCCGCCATATACTTTTGTACCGCCGTCATATAATATTGTTCCTCAGAAATCTGTTCACTGCGGTAACTCAGTTTGGTTTCACTATCATAAGTAAAACGGCTTCTGCGGTCAGTGGTACTTAATCTTACTTTTTCGCCCGGCAATAAGGTGGTGCTATAAGCCGGGTCGCCCAGCGTTAATCCAATCGTGCATCGTGAAAATTTAAAACGAAGGATTACTTCTACCGAAACGCTTCTGCGACCTTCGGTAAGAATAGTAGTAGGATAATTGAGCACCCTGCTAAAGTGGATCACATCACAATGGTCGTCTTTGATTAAATCGGGGCAACAGGGGAGATTCATTTTTTCGTTGGGGTCCTGTTCCTCGTTGTGTTCGTTTGCCATGATATAAAAGTTTAAATTTTTACAATAAATACTTCCCGTTTCAGATGGCAAATACAATTCTATTTCAGCAACGACAACCAGGGTTTCTAAGCAATTAATTTGACGACAATCGTTTACCCATAAAATAGAAAAGAAAGGGAGTAAAACTATTTGGTTTTTAATAGAGGAAAATCCGCAAATGATTAAATGGCTATTTATTATTTGTAAATGGATACAATTGAGCGGTAGCTGGTATCTTGAAGCTCATTATGAACCTCCGTACATTTGCTTTATGAAAATTGACATTGTTTCTGTGGTGCCTCAACTGATGGAAAGCTTTTTTGCCCATTCTATTTT
>DATCWN010000467.1:0-9339 GCA_036566285.1 Hanamia sp. | reverse complement strand
ATGATAATTTTTATGGTTGGGATTTGTGGAGTGAGCCTCATATTGTTCAATGGGGAAGGCCAGCATGGATACAGGACGCTCAATATTGTTATTGTCCCTACACACAGGCGCGTTTTCGTGAATGGCTAAAAAAGAAATATTCTTCTCTTGAAAAATTAAATTCGGCGTGGTATCGCAATTATGCTGAATGGGAAGAAGTAGAAGCGCCCCGGTTCTCCACCATTCTTACTTACACCGACTTCATGGATTGGAAAGCCTTTATGTATGAGAAGATGGCCGGTGATTTGAAAGTAAGATATGATGCGGTAAGAAAGTATGATAAAACACATATAGCTACAGCGCATGCTTCACCTGTTTCTCTCTTCGGCTCTCCTTATGGCACTGGAGCTGAGGATGATTTCTTAATGGCTGATGAAGTTGATTTTTATGGATTATCCCAATACCCCAAACATAATCAGCCCGGCGACTGGAGGCCATGGAATTTTATGGCCCAGGCCGATTTCTCTTACAGCGCTAACAAAAAGAATGGCGGGTATTATGTCGGAGAGTTCCAGGCCGGTTTTGGTACGGTCGGGCTAAATGTAAGTGACCCTGTTACACCACAGGATCACCGGATATGGACTTGGTCCAGTTTGGCAACGGGAGCAAAGGGGATTTTCACCTACGCTTATTACCCAATGTCCTCGGGATACGAATCAGGAGGATATGGATTGATTAACCTGGATGGGACCAAAACAGAACGATCCATCGAATTGGGCAAAGTAGCCAGATTCGTAGATTCTAATAAAGTTCTTTTCAATACTTCTAAACCTGTAAAGGCACAGGTTGCCCTGGTATACAATCCTGTTTCGCAAATGGTAGGAGGCACCCGCCGCGTGGGTACGCAGGATGGGCATATTAATTCCCTGATAGGTTATTACCGGTTTTTAACCGATCAGAATATTCCGGTAGATTTTATTCATCGCAGGGATCTTGAGTCGGGCGATATGTCACAATATAAGCTGATCATTGTACCTTATGCGCTGATGACCACGCAGAAAATGGCTGATGGCTTGAAGAAGTATGTAGCCAATGGCGGAAACGCTTTCTCAGAAGCGCGTTTGGCATGGAATGATGAGCGGGGATATACAGGTGGTGTCATACCTGGTTTAGGATTGAGTGAAGTATTTGGAGTAAAGGAAAGTAAGGTGAAAACCTTGACAGAAGTAATCATTAATGTTCCGGATAATAGTCATCCGGCTATGTCGGGGCTTCAAAATGGAGATACTCTAAAAGGTTCATTATTTGCTGAATCATTGGAACCTCTCAGAACGGATAAAAATACAAAAGTGCTTGCCCGCCTGGGAGATGGTACCCCTGGTATTGTTAGCTCAGCCTATGGCAAAGGCCATACTATTTTTGTGGGTTCTTTCCTGGCTATGGCCAATTCAAGAGGCTCATTATGGGATCAGTCCACACAGCGTTTAACTGTGCAGGATTCTGCTAACAGAAACACCAATAAATTTATGATGGGGCTTATAAAGTGGGCTAACATTGTAAAGCCTTTTACTTCCTCAATTCCGGAAGATGCAAGCAATCCGCTTGTGATACGGCTACAGGAAAATGCAGATGGTTTCCTGTTATTTGTGTTGAATCACGGAAGAACAAATGAGAAAGCAACCATAAAACTGAATGTGCCGGAAAAAGGAAATTATACTCTTCATGAAATGCTTCAAAACAGAGATTTGAAATTAACCGATCAAAATAATGTCCTGGAATTTACTACGGGCATTATCGGTGAAAAAGAGGCCGAGATATGGAACATTAAAAGAATAAAAAAATAATTTTTCTGATTATGTGTGTTTATAAAGGCGGAATGAAAGTAAAATTTTATTCCGCCTTTTTATTGATTTATTCTCAATTGCTTTTCGGAGAATAAAATGTTTTTTATTAAAGCTTAAGGCGTTTACTCATAGCTGTTAGTAGATGAGCGATTGATATATTTTTTTCAACAAGTCTTTATGATTCCGTGGCAACTGCGTCCAGATTTTTATTGGCCAATTGACCGCAAGCTGCATCAATGTCTTTACCACGGCTGATTCTAAGCCTTACATTTACGCGATGTGCGGCGAGATAATCCATAAACTTCTGTGTGGCTTCTTTATCGGGCTTTTCAAAATCGGCTTCGGCTATAGGGTTGTATTCAATTACATTGATTAAATGAACGGGTACCTGTTTATAAATTTTTATAAGGTCATCTGCATCCTGGATGGAATCATTTTCATTTTTAAATAAAATGTATTCAAACGTGATATCGTTTTTTGTTTTATTGTAAAAATAATTCAGCGCTTCAATCAAAGATTGGATGTTATTGGTTTCATTGATGGGCATTAGCTGGCTTCTTTTTTTATCATTGGCAGCGTGAAGCGAAAGCGCCAAATGAAATTTAACGCCATCATCGCCTAATTGCCTGATCATTTTGGATATGCCTGAAGTAGAAACGGTAATCCTCCTGGCACTCATGCCTAATCCATCCGGCGCCGTAATGCGTTCTATAGCTTTTAAAACATTTTTATAATTAAGGAGTGGTTCACCCATTCCCATAAAAACAATATTGCTTAATTTTTTTCCGCTTGTTTTTTCAGATAACTGGTTTAGTAAAGCGGCCTGATCGTAAATTTCATCGAAGGTTAAATTTCTTTTTCTTTCCATAAAACCGGTAGCACAAAATTTACAGCTAAGACTACAGCCAACCTGTGAAGAAACGCATGCAGTTTGCCGGCTTTCCACCGGAATCAGAACTCCTTCCACCAGATGCCCATCGAATGTTTTGAACCGGGCTTTGACAGTACCATCACTGCTGTATTGCGATACATCAGTAGTAATTGCCGGCAGCGTAAAATTCTTTGTAAGGGTTTCCCTGAGTTCTTTACTCAGGTTGGTCATGTCTTCAAAACTTTGGGCGTGTTTTTGCCAAAGCCATTCCCACACCTGCTTTGCCCTGAATTTTTTTTCACCAAGGGTGGCAAAATATTCGGTCAGCTCTTCAAGAGACAACGTTCTGATATTTTTTTGAGCGTTCATTTCGCAAAGATAAGCCCCTGACCCCTAAAGGGGAAATGATGCCTTTCTTTTAAGAAAACCTTTTTTGTCTGAAAGTTTTGTTTAAAAAAAAGAAAATTTTTGAAATAGATTTACTATGGTTCCTTTCTCTTTTTGGAATATGGGATGGGTGTAAAATATTTATCTTGCATCATACCTTTAATAAAAAATAAATGGAAGTTGTGTATGTAATAGATGCTTTAAGAACCGCCGTGGGCAAATATGGCGGCGCATTAAGCGCTACGCGGCCTGATGATTTATTGGCGCTTGTAATAAGGGCTTTGGTAAATAGAAATGGAAAAATTGATGTAAATGAAATAGAAGATGTAATTGCGGGCGACGCCAACCAGGCCGGTGAAGACAATCGAAATGTGGCGCGCATGGCGGCTTTGCTGGCAGGCTTGCCGGTTTCAGTTGCAGGGAACACAGTGAATCGTTTATGCGCAAGTGGACTTCAGGCCATTATGGATGCATCACGCGCCATCATGTGCGGCGATGGAAATATTTATTTGGCGGGTGGTGTGGAAAGCATGAGTCGCGCGCCGTTTGTGATGAGCAAGTCTGAAAGCGCTTTTAGCAGGAAAGTGGAAATTTATGATACGACTATTGGCTGGCGTTTTCCCAATAAAAAGTTAATCGAAAAATATTATCCTTTTTCTATGGGAGAAACGGCTGAAAATGTTGCGAAGCAATGGAAAATATCGAGACACGCGCAAGATGAATTTGCCTATGAAAGTCAACAAAAATATTTTGCCGCCTTTTCTGCGGGAAAATGGAAAGATGAAATAATGCCGGTAGAAATTATTCAGAATAAAACAGAAAAAATTATTTTCGATATTGATGAACATCCCCGTCATACTTCCCTGGAAAAACTTTCGCAATTAAGGCCGGCGTTTTTAGAAGAAGGAACTGTTACCGCGGGAAATTCTTCCGGCATCAATGATGGCGCGGCTATGCTGATGCTTGCAAATAAAAGTACTGTTGAAAAATATCATTTAAAACCAATTGCCCGCGTGGTAAGCATGGCTGTTGCGGGGGTTGATCCGGCCATGATGGGCATTGGGCCGGTGGCTGCTACGCAAAAAGCATTACAGCGTGCAGGCATTACCGTTAGTGATATAGATCTTATTGAGCTAAATGAGGCATTTGCTTCGCAATCTATTGCCTGCATACACGACCTTGGACTTGATATAGAAAGAGTAAATGTAAACGGCGGCGCTATTGCCATCGGCCATCCGCTGGGCTGTAGCGGTGCGCGCATTGCTACTACCTTGCTATATGAAATGAGAAGAAAAAACGCTCGTTATGGATTGGCCACTATGTGTGTGGGAGTAGGTCAGGGGGCTGCGATGATTTTTGAAAATGCGGAATGAAGTAGTGAGTAACAAGCCAAAGCCTTATCTTTAAATCGTAATAATAAAAATTATGCGTAATATTCCATTTCTTATTATTGGCATTGCTTTTATTGCCGGATTATTCATTGTGGGGAAAGCCTATAAATACAGGTCAACAGCTATGGAAACCATTACGGTTACAGGCTCCGCTGAAAAAGATTTTGTAAGTGACTTAATAGTATGGAGAGGTTCTTATTCAAGAAAATCAATGGATTTAAAAAGCGCTTATGCGCAGCTTAAAAATGATGAGAATACCATACGAACTTACCTTACCGGCAAAGGAGTCAGCAATAATGAACTGGTATTTTCTTCTGTAAATATCAATAAGGAATTCAATTATAGAACGGATGAAAACGGCAGATCGCTTGGCCAGGAATTTACAGGATACAACCTTTCTCAGAATGTAAAAATTGAATCCCCCAATGTGGATAAGATTGACCAGATATCAAGGGAAGCTACTGAGTTAATTGAAAAAGAAATTGAATTCAATTCTTCATCGCCTTTATTTTATTATACCAAACTAACCGAAGTGAAAATGGATCTTTTGGCAAAGGCAAGCGCTGATGGAAGAAAGAGAGCGGAAATCATTGCAAAAAATGCAGGCAATTCTTTGGGTAAGTTAAAGAAAGCAACGCTGGGTGTTTTTCAGATCACCGGGAAAAACAGTGATGAAGATTACAGCTATGGCGGCACTTTCAACACTTCCAGCAGAAATAAAACCGGTTCCATCACTATTAGAATGGAATTTGGAACTGACTAATGTATCTATGAAGTTGAGATATTTTAGATGATATTTTGCAACTCCTTTTTTACCAATTTTAGATTAATGAACATGGTTACTGCAAGGAGAAAAAACGCTGTAAGCCAAACGCTCCAATGCAATACCGGCGAAAGGTTTGCTTTATTTACAAAAGAAAGTTGAAGAAATAATAAATGCAGCAATTCGGTAATTATTAAAGCCGCAGTGATAATAATTAAATAAACCGGCAGCCATGTTTTGGCAACGCTTTGTGCAAGCCATTTGGGTGAGTAACCTAACGTAAGCAATAAGCGAAGATTGTCCTTACTTCTTGCCATCATTAATTGGAGGTAAAATGAAAAAAGCATTAAAGCCAGAACGATTACCAGAATGCCGAATACGCCTAATGCGCTCACGATATTTTGTAAAATACTTTTTATACGGCTGAATTTTATTTTGTCTTTATTGAGGTGGTAATTCTGTTGGTCTAAATAAGAAATGAGTTGCGGGTCGTTGGCATCTTTTGTTTTGAGGTAAACCCTGGAAGCATGCATGAGTGTGTCTCCGCTAAAACGCATGTTGCTCCAGTTCATAAAAGATTTCGGTACCAGTATGGAATTGATACGATCAGTTAAGGCCACAATATTTCCTTTGAAATATTGCATTCCGAGGGGGCCTGAACAATCTAAAATAAGATTAACCGAAGAAATCGTTTTGGCTGAAAGCTGCGGCAGTCCTTGCGCTGGCGCAAATACATTGTACATTTCTAAAAAATCGGAAGAGAAGATAATGGGTACCACGGTTTGCCCCGGTTGCCATGTAAAACCGGGAGGCACAGTATCAATAAAATCATCATCAAGACTTTCCAAGAAAAGATCCGTGCTGAATGGAAGGACATCCCCGGCGGTGGCGCGTACTCTGAACTGGTTGGCGATCAATGGAGAAATCGCTTCTATTTGCGGAACGGATTTTAGTTGATTTAAATCTGCCTTATTAAAACTATTATCCTTCCCCATATTTTCGTTGGTAATGGTTTTGGAGATGGAAATAAAATCATAGCCATTTTTTCGGGGGCTGTTTTCTCTGAGTAATTGTTGAATGTTGGTAAACATTTGCATGGATACCAGCAACAATAAAACGCCGATTCCTAATCCAAAATAACCTAACCATTTTGAGAAAATATTTTTTCCTGAAATAATTAAAGGCTGTATTTTTTTATATGATAATTCCATTCTTATTTTCTATGTACGATATTTGACGTAGTTAATTGATTTTATCCATTTTTGTATTTTCACATTTTCACATTCACAACATAACTACCTTCTCCCCATTCAATAATTCAAGCGGTTTTAAATCAGCAAAAATCATTGCTGCATTACGCTTCTCACACTCTTCATAAATGAGGTCCATCGCTTTTTTTCTATTGGCTTCATCAAGATGACTGTATGGTTCATCCAATAATAAAAAGTCAAATGGCTGCATCAGTGAACGGATAATGGCAATGCGTTGTTGCTCGCCGTAGCTGCATGTTTTAGCAGATTGATGTAGTTTGGATTCAATACCGAGTCTGCAAGCCATTTCATCAATAGCTTCCGGTTTATGGTAGGGATTCAGCATCCGTTTTATTTCAATATTTTCTCTCACCGTCTCTTCCTCAAACAATCTTAAATCCTGAAAAATGATACTGATCTTATTTTGCCTGAATGAAGAAAAGCTTTCCGTAGAAAGCTTTTTAATTTCATGATCATCATAAAAAATAGCTCCTGCATAATCTTTTCTTAATCCATAAATAAAATGTATCAGCGAAGTTTTACCGCTGCCTGATGGAGCCACAATATGTAAATGCTCACCTTTATTTATTACCATATCCTGCGCCCATATCTGTGAATCTTTTCTCTTTGCAGTTTCAATATATTGAGGTACTACTTTTCGCAGTTTTATCCGCATTATCTTTTCTTTTTAAAACGTTCCTAAACTTTATTTAACGGTATCTATCGGCGGCGGAGTCAGTAAAGAATCCAAATTATTAAGAGGGTTATTCCTTGCCCTTCTCGTTTCATTCAATTTAAACATTTCATCAAAATAATGATTAAGCTGTTGCAGGCTATTGGTATTTTGATCCATAAAGCTCACTTCTGTTTTGGATGTAAATGCATCATCTTTCATATCACCGCCGGTCATGGCAACATAGTTCCATATCTTCAAACTCTGGTCCAACATGGCTTTCTGATCAGCGTTGCCGGGTTTTGATGTGGCAATTACCGATAACAATTTATGAAGATCAAGAAAAAAACCAATGGGTTGTCCACTGATTTTATCTATAAAATCGAATTTATTATTATTGCCTGAAAGATATTGAGTGGCAAAATTATTGGAATTACTTAGAGCAAAGGTTTTGTCATTTAATGCAAAGGAAACAGAAGGATCTTTTCCCATTTCTGCAATCATTTTTTTACCGGCGTCTGTTATCTTTTGAAAAGTTGCTTTATCCTTTACCCCCATAGAAAAAATATAATTCATATCAGGCTTTGTATAGCCGGCGGTGTTCATGGTATTGCCTTCGCTGTCTTTAATATTCATAGAGTCAGTCTTCATTTTAAAATCACTTAAAGCAATCATCAGGTCGCCGTTATTGGCTTTTGATAAATCGTCGAGGCTGAATCCTAATTGCTGCAAATACATATTTACCATACCGTCAGTGCCTGTAAGTTTAATCAGTTCCTGAATGCCTTCCGGTTTAAAATTCATCGCCAAAATTCCAAACACATTTTGTGATGGAATATTTTTGATCATGTCGGTATTTATTTTTGATCCTTTATTTTTTTTCATGAAATCCGTTAGCTCTTTTCCGGCATATCCTTTTTGTTCAATTTCAATTTTTCCTTTGTCGAAATTAACGGTGAAAGTGCTGATGTTATCTTTAAAAAACACATCTAATTTTAGCATGCCCAACATCCCCATATTGGGAACACTTTTCGTGATCTCCTCCGTGTTTTGCCAAAAGTGCAGGTCGCCTTTTTCTTTTAATAAATCGCTGAATTTGTCATTTTTTGCGAGGCTGCTGTCAGCCTTTAAAGAAAAAAGTTTGTTGCAAAAAGAGGCAAGCTCTTCGCTTCTGTCAACAGGCGCTATGTTGGATGAAGCGCCGGTACTATCTTCCCAGGAATACATTTGTGTGGAAGTGGTGGCCGAATTCATTACATAAGCAAAATGATTGTCATTCCAGCCTACTACATTTTTATCTTTTAAAACAAGAGTACTAATATCTCCGGCCTTTTTTACCGTTTGCGTGGGGTCAAAATTTTTATTGAACTGCTCGAAATCTTTTTCACTTTTTAGTTTCCCTTCCACTACGAAATAATAATCGGAGCCTTCACTTTTATTTACAAAAAAAGTGAGGCCGCTATTGAAATCTATTCCGCTCGCTCCGGGGTTATCCAATATTTTTTTTCGCCAGTCAGCAGTTGCGGAATCTGAATAAGCTTTCTTGTACCAACTGGTTTGTTTTATATCATTCCATGAAAGCTTTTCACCCAAAGATTGCATGTTGATTTGCGCTACAAACAAAGCGCTTTTAGGAATCATTTTTCCTTCTTCATTCCTTTTCCCACAGGATGAAAATAGGAATGCCATCAAGCAAAAAATGAGAGCGGATTTAAAAAGAGATTTCATCTGTATCGTTTTTTATTTAGAATAAAGTGTTTGTTATTTATTTCAATTCATTGTCTAAAGTAACCTGATTTTTTTTCAAAAAAGAGATTAAATGCTCCGCGGTTATTTTTTCCTGCTCACCTTTCGCAAGATTTTTTACTACGCAACTTTTGAGTTCCATTTCATTAGATCCAATAATAACTGCGAAAGGGATGTTCTTTTTTGTAGCGTATTTAAACTGCTTTTCCAGCTTGCTGTTTTCATAAAATAATTCGCAGCTTATTCCATTACTCCGGCACTCCTGCATAAGCTCAAATGCATACTTACTTTCTTTTTCACCTAAATTAAAAAATAGAGCTGTGGTGGCATGATGGATACTTTCAGGAAAAAGTTTCAATTCTTCCATTACATCATAAATCCTGTCTAACCCAAAGCTGATGCCCACTCCCGGCACATTAGGCACTCCAAATAAAC
>DATCWN010000458.1:0-3263 GCA_036566285.1 Hanamia sp. | reverse complement strand
CAAGCAACTACCTTGCCTCCATGCTTGCCTGCCTCTGGACCAATATCTATTAAATAATCAGCCGCAAGCATAATATCTTTATCGTGCTCTACTACTAAAACACTGTTGCCAATATCTCTTAAATTTTTTAAGGCTTTTATTAATTGATGATTATCGCGTTGATGAAGCCCGATACTTGGCTCATCCAGAATATAAGTGATGCCCTGTAATTGAGAGCCAATTTGCGTAGCAAGCCTTATGCGTTGAGATTCGCCACCACTAAGACTTTTAGAAGGACGACTCAGGCTAAGATAAGATAAGCCTACGTCTAATAAAAAATGAATCCGCTCCCTTATTTCTTTTAGAATATCCCTCGCAATAATATTTTGCCTGTCGTTGAGACGGTCTTCTAAACCGGTAAACCACAATAATAATTTATCAAGGTCAAGATTGCTTAATTCACTGATATCTTTTCCATCTACTTTAAACCAAAGGCTTTCTTTTTTTAAGCGTTTTCCTCCGCAGGAAGGGCAAGGCCTTAAGAGCATAAATGTTTCCACCCACGTTCTTAAACTATCACTGGTGGTGGAAGAACTGAACCATCTCTTTATCATGTTTACCACGCCTTCATATTCATCAGATGCATAAATTCCATCTTCAACATCTATTTCTACATCGGTAATCTGTGTGTAAGCATCCTTGTTATTCTCACTTTCAATAATTTCTTTTCCGTATAAAATGAGGTTTACGGCACTTTCGGGTAAATCTTTGATTGGCTTATCAAGACTAAATTTATTTTTTCTTGCTAATTGCTGCACCTGTTTAAAAACATACGCCTCGCGTTCTTCGCCAAGTGGCGCAATAGCGCCTTCATTAATGCTTAATTTTTTATCGGGAATAATGGCATCAAGGTTTACCTGATACACATTTCCCAACCCTTTACATTCAGGGCAGGCGCCATAAGGCGAGTTAAATGAAAATGCATTTGGCGAAGGCTCTTCATAACTGATACCGGTATCTTCACACATAAGCTGGCGGCTGTATTGAACCAATTGGTCATTCTCGTTTAACAATAAAAACAGCAAGCCATTGCCGGTTTGCAAAGCCTTTTGTACGCTTTCGCTCAGTCTTACTCTTTGCTCATTTTCGGCAGCCAATCTATCAATCACCAATTCAATATCATGAATTTTATAACGGTCAACCTGCATTTTAGGAACCAGGTCTTTTATTTCTCCATCTATTCTTACTTTCAAAAATCCTTTCTTCCTCATTTCTTCAAACAGCTCTCTATAATGCCCTTTTCTTCCCCGAACCAATGGTGCGAGAATGCTTATTTTCTTACCGGGAAATCTTAAATAAATATTTGCTACGATTTCTTCTTCACTCCATTTCACCATTTTTTTACCGGTGTTGTAGCTGTATGCTTCTCCGATACGGGCAAATAATAACCGCTGGAAATCGTAAATTTCTGTAACCGTGCCTACGGTACTCCTGGGATTTTTGTTGGTAGTTTTTTGTTCAATAGAAATAACCGGTGAAAGGCCGGTGATTTTGTCCACATCAGGCCTTTCCATATCGCCCATAAACTGGCGGGCATAGGCAGAGAAACTTTCCATGTAACGGCGTTGACCTTCTGCAAAAACAGTATCAAACGCCAGGGAAGATTTACCACTTCCGCTGATGCCGGTAATAACCACCAATTTATTTTTTGGAATAGAAATATCAATATTCTGAAGATTGTTTTCTCTTGCACCAAAAACTTCAATATTTTCACTTTCTTTAAAAAATTCCACCAAATGCTGCTTCTTGTCTTTCACCATAATAATAAGGAGAGCAAATTTACTATTTAAAATGTTTGATGAATTTAAAAAAAGCAGTGCCGCTTCGGGGCAAAGGTTTTAAAGAATGATTCGTTTACTTTATGTTTTGCTTCAAACCAACGCAGTAAAAAAAAATGTGAATATCTTTAACGCAGTTTTTTGAAAATTACAATTGTTTATCGCATCTTTATGCTTTGATTTTTCGTAGTTTTATTTTTCTTTCATACCATATTGTTTTATCAGCTAATAAGAAATATTTGACTCCTCTTTACAATAATTAAAATATTTGCTCGTTTCATATTGTTGGCTGTCGGTATCTTGCAAACAGATACTGAAAAAAACAAAATACTTTTTTTAAAATAAAAATTACATTTGCCCTTACCCTCAAAGTTAAAAACAATGAAGAACACGTTGTTAACTGCCGTAGCTCTATTAGCGATTATATTATCAGGTTGCGGCAAATTCGGAAAATCTAAAGGCCTTCCCAATGATGGACAGGTTCATGGGATAGCTCCTTCAGGCAGATATATTTTGCCGAAGCCTCCCGGAATGGTTTACATTCCACCAGGAACTTTTCACATGGGGCCAAGTGATGAAGATGTGAATTATGCATTTACTGCAAGAAATAAGCAGGTTTCTATCAGTGGATTCTGGATGGATGCAACAGAAATTACCAATAACGAATACCGCCAGTTTACAAAATGGGTAACCGATTCTATTGCGGGTAAATTATTAGGATATGTAAAACAAGGCCAGGATGGTAATGAATATTTGGACTGGAAGAAAGTAGCTACCATTAAATGGAATGATAAGGCAACTATGGAAAAAATAGATGCGATGATTGTTACTCCTGATAACAGAATTTTTGGAAAAAAAGAATTAGACCCTCTTAAAATAGTATATCATTCAGAGATTTTCGATTTTAAAGAAGCTGCAAAACGTGAAAATGCAAATGTGCCCCGTGGCAAATTCATTGTGAAGTATGACATTCCTGTTTATCCCGATACATTAGCCTGGGTAAGAGATTTTTCTTACTCATACAATGAGCCAATGGCAAAACAATATTTCAGCCATCCCGCTTTTGGAAATTATCCGGTAGTAGGTGTAAACTGGAAACAGGCAACTGCCTTTTGTGAGTGGAGAACTCAGTATTTAAATGCTTATTTGCAGGATAAAAAAAGAGCTACCGAATCTCCATTCCGTTTGCCAACAGAAGCACAATGGGAATATGCTGCAAGAGGCGGCAGGTCTCAGTCTCCTTATCCCTGGGGCGGCCCATATCTGAGAAACAGGAAAGGTTGTTTATTAGCCAACTTCAAACCCGGCCGTGGAAATTACCCGGAAGATGGAGGTTTCTACACAGTACGCGCCGATGCCTATTGGCCTAATGATTTTGGATTGTACAACATGGCAGGTAACGTGGCAGAATGGACTTCATCTTTATATTATGAAGGCGGATACAAT
>DATCWN010000438.1:0-2128 GCA_036566285.1 Hanamia sp. | reverse complement strand
GTTTGAAAAAGTAATGATAGATGCGGGGGCTTCATTTGATGCAGGCCAGGTATATGTAGCGTTAAGCCGGTGTACCTGTTTGGATGGTATTGTGCTGCTCTCTAAAATTCCTTCCACAGCTATTTGCAGCAATGAAAATGTAATAAAAGGCCAGCAGGCATTAACGCCCAAAGGATCACTGGCAGAGAGGTTTGCAGGGGCACGGCAAATATTTACCCAACAATTACTGGAAGATATTTTTTCATTTACCGAAGTAGAAACCTTCGTAAATCTTTTGCACACCCAGGTAAAAACTCACCGTGATAAATTGAATAAGGAAGGGTTGGAATGGATTGAAAATCTCAGAAATAATTTTTCAAAAAACAAAGCTATCGGATTACAATTCCTTCGCCAGGTAGCGGAGCTAATGCGCCAGCAATCTGTGATTGAAAACAATGAAACCCTGCAAAAAAGAATTAATGCAGCGGCGGGTCATTTTGAACCAAAGTTTGCTGCCTGCCAGCAGTCTGTGCAAAACCATCCTTTGGTAACGGAACATCGGGAAGTAGCCACCGTTATCAATGAAACTTTATTACAATTACTATTGTCAGTTCACACGGCTAATTATTTTTTAGGGTATTGCAAACAGCCATTTTCTGTTACTACATTTTTACAGCACAAATTAAAATTTGCCCAGCCGCGGTTAAATATTTCGTGCTATGCCAGTAGTAAAAAACAATCCTATACCGATGTGCCTAACCCGGAATTGTATGATACGCTCAAGCGCTGGCGGGACATGGTTTGTGAAGAAAACCGTATGCCCATTTACATGGTAGCCAACCAAAATGCATTGAAAGAAATCGCTGCTTATCTGCCTTTTACCAAAAAAGAGCTGATGCAGATAAGCGGATTTGGAAAAGCAAAATCAGAAAAATACGGGAATGATATTTTAGATGCGGTCCGCGATTATTGCGACAGAAACAATTTGGAAAGTAATATGGCTGCAAAGGAAACCAATCCCAAAAAGGAACGAAAAGAAAAACCGGTTGAAGAAAGAATTCCTACTAATATGGTATCCTTCCATTTATTTAAAGAAGGAAAATCCATTGCTGAAATTGCAAAAGAACGGAATATGGCTATCAGCACCATTGAAGGCCATCTCGCCTTGTTTGTAGCAAATGGCGAAATTGATATTAATAAAATGGTTTCAGAGAAAAAACAATTATTAATAAAAGAAGCTGTAAAGATCCACGGCCGTGATAGTTTTAAAACCTTGAAAGAAAATTTGCCGGATGATATTACTTATGGAGAAATAAGAATGGTACTGGCGGCGGAGAAGTTGGAGGATAGAGCGTAGTATTTTTATCTTTTTGAAATTGGAATTTGGATTTTTTGTTTGTTCACAATTCGTTCGCCATTAATCCATTGAATAATTTGCAAAACCTCTAAATTTCTTCTCAAATAAATACTTACCTTTTATCATTAAACTGGTATCAAAATGGCAAAACTTAAAAATATTTATCCGGGTGAAATTCTTTTAGAAGAATTTTTAATTCCTTTTAATATTACTGCATATAAACTTGCAAAAGATATTGATATTCCACAAACACGGGTTTCCCAAATCATAAAAGGCAACCGGAGAATAACAGCAGACACGGCTTTACGGTTAAGTAAATATTTTGGAAACTCAGCAAAATTCTGGCTTGGTTTGCAGGATGATTATGATATTGAAGAAGAAATGGCTACAAGGGGAACGATCCTGGAATCTATAAAAACAATTAAGGAAAAGATTGCGTGATCAAACGCGTAAAATAACTACAGGAAAATATTAACTGAACTGAATTGAGTTGACCTTTTTATTAGTGTTGAGCAAAAGATATGAATAATGGCAAAGGCATAAATATTCAAATAGTCACAACTGAGAATAACAAAAAGATATTGGTACAGAATGGCAAAGAATGTAATATCCATTTTTACTTTTTCTGTAAACCAGCTAGCCACTTCCGTTTTCACCATTTTTTGCCGGAATTTATCCCTCTTACCGCTTATTCCTTCAAAAAAAATCGGTATATTATAGTATACCCCCTCCATACCTCAAGTATGGATAGTGTATGGAGAGTGTATGAAAACAATTACGTATGACAAGAAT
>DATCWN010000365.1:0-2837 GCA_036566285.1 Hanamia sp. | reverse complement strand
CATAAATGCCTTTGTCAGGTTCGCTTTTCCAAATAAAATTTTTGGATTCATATTTCCGCAGTATATCTAAAGTGCCGTCTGTAGAGCCACCATCCACCACTATCAACTCTACATTTTTATAGGTTTGCCTCAATACGCTTTCAATGGCTTGCGTCAGCGTTTTAGCTCCATTAAAAACAACAATTATCACGGATATTTTCGGCTGCATTATTTTTTTAAAATTAAATATACAATCAGGTACGGGTAATGAATCGCATTATTTTACCCCATCTTCTTTTCCCCGAAATAAAAATAGCTTTTAAAAAAGGAATTTTCTTTTTATTGAAGTTTTCTGAATTTATTTTAGTCCGATGATGATCCAACAATTGAAAATAAGGTGAATTGTAATAAGGTTTTTTTGAATAGTATTTTACCTGCCTTTGCCTGCTTTGATTGACACAATTAAATTCACCTGGTACTCGAAACTCCGGCATTTTGTAATGATTGCCAAACTGAGAAGGCATGCGGTGCAAAGACACATTATATTTTACGGCAAGCAGCGATAAGATGGATTGATCGTAGCGATGTTCTTTGTATCCGAAAAAGTTTTTTTTACCACATACATTAGGCATTTCGGTTACCACGCGTTCATCGCAGCAAAAGTGTAACCAGTCTTTCAAAAAAAGAAGGCTTTGTGAACATTTTTTAAAAACAGAAAAAGAAGCATCGCACTGCAAGCCATTCCAGTATTTAGGGCTATCTGCTTCCATTAAAATGAATGCGTCTCTCTTTGTCCACACCCTATTTTTAAGGGTTCCATTTGCAAATAATAAAATGGGCTGCGTTTCGCAAATTTCAAACAAAGGCGCAACGTTCCTGATAATTTCAATGCCCGCATCACAATAAACAACGATATCGCCTTCAGCCACTTTTTTCAACGTCTCTGAAAGAATATAAGGCTTCCAAATCCAATAGCCCAGGCCTCTCGGGTTCAAAAGCAATTTCTTGTTTTCTTCAAAGAAAACAGTGCCTTTGAGATCATCAAAATCATAGGAAGCTACTTCATCAAAACCATATTTTAATGCAGAATCATTAAGCCGCAAACGGCTTTCTATATAAAGCTTATTAGATAAAGTTGTAAGAACCGTTTTCATGTTTTACAATGAAAAATTTGAAATAACGCCTACAGAATGTGGCCCTTCATGTTCTCCTATCCATCCATTTATTGAAAGAAGGTAAATATCTTTTATCTGATATTTTCTGTCGTACTTTTTAATTATTTTGAAAAATGCTTTTTTCATTTTGCCTGCCAAATCATCCCAGACAATTACAAACCTTTCATCCAACAAGTCATATTTCACCAGCATTTCAAACTCAAATAATATCGCTTTTGCAGAATGAAGCGCATCGGAAAAAACAATATTAAATTTATTGCCTTTCAATTTTGACCAACTATTTTCATCCCACACATCTGCGCACAAATAATCAACTCCCATTCCTTTGAACTCAAATTTTTTGAGAGAAGAGTTTGTCTTTTTAATGGAACCTTGTGGGGTTGGCCATTCACTCTTATTTCTAAATGTCAAACGGTTTTCAATAACCGGATTTATTTCTTCAATATCAAATCCTGTGAACCGCGAATCATGGTGGGCTTCGAGCATCTGGAAGAAATTTTTTCCAACAGATACTCCTATTTCGAGATAATTAATTTTTTGAAAATGCTTACGGGAAATGTAAAGCATCATATCAGAATAAGTTACCGAATTATTTATCGCTTTATTTATATCCAGCTTAATAAAGTCAGGAACTCCATAGTTAAAAAAAGATTTTTTAAAAGCCTCATCATCTATCCAGTTGTCTATTAAGTTTAATGACTGACGATTTTGTTGTATGACCTCGTCCATTTGTTTTTCCGGGAAATTGAATTGCGGTTTAGCATTAATTTTTTCGGGAAATATTTTTTTGAAAATAGTCAGCATAAATTATATTTTAATCGCAAGCCTGCCGGTGTAATCAATTCTATTTAAAAAAATCCTGAGTTTTCTTTTTTCTATGAATTCGTCCACAGCTTTTCTTGAACCACTCCAATGACCATAATCATCAATGATCAATACGCCGCCTTCCACAACTTTATCATAAAGCACTTCCAATTCATGTTTCGTAGATTCGTACCAATCGGTGTCCAGACGAAGCAGTGCAATATTTCCAATAGAAGGCTCCGGCAATGTTTGTTCGACCTTCCCTTTAAAATAAAATATTTTTTCAGGTGAATAATTTGTTTTTTTAAGATTGGATTTTACTTCTTCTAAAGATGAATAACACCAAACATTATTTCCATCGAGTTTGTTTTCTTTATCCAAAAGTTCTTGTGCCGTTTTATTATCTACAGAATTCACATCACGCTCACCAGGTTCGGACATGCCTTCAAAAGTATCAAACAGAAATAAGGCTCTATTGGCGTCATTCAATTGCAGCAACCTTTTTGCAACTAACATCATACTTCCGCCTTTCCAAACACCACATTCTACAATATCTCCCGGTATTTCATTTTTTACTAAATAGTCTATTGCACGAATTAAGGATACCTGTCTCTCAATACTCGTCATGGTCATCCCATTTATAGAAGAAATATTTTCCTTCTCCTCTTCAGTAAAATCCGGTGGAAAGAAGTCCTTTATATTTCCACGTCCTGTAAGTATGGAATTCCTGACATTCAGATCTATCAAATCCTTCCCAACTAGTTTATTAATCAAAGACATGGTGTAATTAGTTTGTTTTTAAATTAATTGCTTACTATCTATTTTTATTCGGATACAACTTTTTCTGCGAATTCATTTTTAAAAATAATTCCAAGGCCC
>DATCWN010000173.1:0-3883 GCA_036566285.1 Hanamia sp. | reverse complement strand
ATCCCGCAATCACCTTCTGCAATAATGCCAAAAGGATAACGGCCACCCGCCTTCAATCCTCTTTTGCTTTTTGAAATACCGGCTGTATTGATTACCAATTGAGTCCCCACGACAATAGGCACGGTTGGGTTATTAAAGCAGGCAGGCAACTGCTTTGTAAGAGATGGCATACAGGGGTTGCAGCCACCGGAACAGTCAGAAATAATGCAACCGCCCTTGTCCATTACGATTGCCTGTACGCTTCTATTTCTTGAAGCGTAATTCCGTAACCGGAAGAAAGCAAACCCTTCTTCATCTGTGCTTTTGTATTTACTGCCACTTATGGCAACCCTAACTCCTGCAACACCATTCCCATCACAATCAGCAACCTTTATTTTAAGTGGCTGAAAATTACCATCCCGGTATGGCTCTGACGATATAGTATGGTCGGTGTACGATGTTTTTAGTTCATCACTTTGCGCAGTAAATGTTTCTATGGATTTAAAACTGCCACAATCTGTCTCAACAAAAATACTAATGCTTGCGGTGGTATCCCCATCAAAAATATAAAAGGAATAAAAGCCATTATGGTCGGTTATTGTCTGAAAACCATCATTAGCATAAATTTTTGCACCTTCAACAGGTAAGCCATTGGCATCAAAAATATAACCGTTGTAGCCACTTGATTTTTTACCACTACCACTCGTCCACAAATCCTCAATTACAAAAGCGTCATTCAAAATCAATGTACCATTGGTAGTATTACAGGTATCGAATGGTATTTCGTAAGCTGCTTCCCTGTAAAAAGGCAAACTGTTGCTGCCATTGTATTGGCTGAAATTAAAGATACCCTTTACCTGTGTAGAGGTATTTTGGTTGTTACCAAGTGCATTATCTTTTAAGTGAGAACCCAAACGGATAAACCCCCTCGTTCCTTTGTTTACATGGAAAGTAGCTTCCTGGTAAATTAAATCAAAATTAAAACCGCCTGTAACAACATTGGGCTGTCCCGCAATAACGCCTATCTTTTCAGAAATGTTTCCTTTTTTTCTCCATTGTGTCATTTCCGCCTGCAAGTCTGTCCCTTCAATATAGGCAATAAAATTTCTTGCCTTGCCGGTAAATCTCTGCTCGTAAACCGGAGTATCTACGTTTACTAACGGAGATCCAAATCTTGCCACGTCCGTTACATCATCGGCTGCACCTTCCGCGCCACCATGCCTGTAAATAAACCATGCCGCTTTATTATTGCCATGATTGGCTAAATAGAAATTATAAATCAATGCCCTTACCTTAATTTCTACTATTTCTGTATTACATACATTGGCAGTTTCGCAGGTGGCTTCAATCTTAAATTTCTCTACCTCACTTTTACTGATAGGACAAACCCCCTTTACATAATTCACAAAGCCCAAAGCCCCTTTCGGCATTGGCAATAAAGCCTGAACTTTTCTTGGCTGTGGATTGTAAATTCTTGATAGCTGTTCTGGGGCTATAGGCGTTCTTTGCCTGTCATTATAAAATTTATATTCAAAGGTGCAGGCATCTCTATCAATAACTAAATCTTCACGCAAACTTCTTTCAAACCAATACTGATCTGCACCGGCATATTGCTTGTATTTTTCAATAGTTTCATACAAAAAATAAGTAACCCCACCATCTTCCGAAACGCCGATATTTATCTTTTCAACTAAGGGGTTCCCCAAAGGGATATGGAAAACCATGCCCCTCGAATATCCTTCCTCGCTATCAAAGCAACCTTTTGCGTCCTGATAATAAAGGGTACTCCTGTCGCTCCATTCACTTCTTCTGCCATCATAATATTCATGCTGGTACATGAATTTTAGCCCCTTGTTAATGATGTTATTAGTCAATCCTTTATCGGCTACGGTACGTGGCAAAAATTCTCCACTAAGGCAGGCATCCGGTTGTGGTACACATAACCGAAGCGGCGCACAATCGTCCGCACAAAAATCAAAAAAGGGAGTGGTAAAATTTTCAGTAGCGATGCTGGCTTCCACGTCCAAACAGGCAATTTCAATATCCCCATCCACCCAAACCAACTGTTTGAGCATCCCGCCCGGCACTTTATTACAAAGTCTGTCAACTCTCAAAAAAGCCCTGAACCTGGTAATCTTCCTTTCCGGGGCAGCACTTACCTGCAAACATTCCCCATTGTAAACAACCTGGCATATCCCATCTTCATTAATGCGTGAAATAAAATGAACGCCATTGCTGTTATACTTCCAAGAATACACTTCATTTGTAATTGGACTTTTATAACTACCTACTGCATGTGTTTCTCCGGCAGGTAATTCCATATCACAAGCCAAATAGTTTGCACCCATTGGAGTACTGCTTCCTAATTCATTATTAATATCATTATTAAGAAGGTAGAAACTTTCATCGGGGCTAAGGTATTTTGATGCCTTATCCAGATTTAACTTACGGGGTGTGTTGGTTTGTGTGTACTGCAATTTCAACGTTTTATTAAAAGTGTAATTAGTATAATGAGGAGAATAGCCCCTATATATACCGATAATAAAATACGAATCTCCTTTCTCATTGTATTGATATTTTCTTTGTTATTCGCCCCTTATCACATTAAGCGTCTCGATGTCATACTGAAATAACCCAAACTCTTTACAAAAAAGATTATAAAAATGAACACGATCAGCAAAACCGTTTGGCAACCCAGTTTCTTTATTCTTTCCGTTAATTTTCACAGAGATTGTAAAAAAGTACTGAATATCTGCCAACGCATTCAACCCTCTATCTTCCCAAAACCATAAAGCCGATTGCATGGCATATTGAGGAGTAGCAAGCAAATCAGGATTCTTTAATAAAGTATCGTCACCAAAAATATGTTTTGAAACTGCACTGTAATTTGTGCGCCCGGTGATTTGTATGTAGCCCCTTCCTTTGAACTTTTTACCGTCCCCTTTAAACACGTTTCCTAAATCTTCCCTACCCTCATAGGCGCTCCCTGATGCAAATTCCCTGGTCGCTGTAAAAGATGCGCTTTCGTGGACTACCTGAGCGCAAAACGCAGCGACTCTTTCAGGTGTTGCTACTTCATACCTACAGGCCATTTTGTTGAACCAATCTGCAACGCTTGGTGCGACTTTTATCGAGCGCGGCGCAATCTTAATTAATAAAGGAGCCGTTATCATAATTTAATAGTTAGTGTGTTTGTCATAAAGTTGTTTTTTCAAACTGACCAAATTGCCCAAAAATCATCCGCCAATTCTGGGTTGGTTAAATACTCAAACGGAATTGTAAAGTATCCTTTTTGCCCCCATTCTTCACCCCAACTATTTCGTACAATAAATCTCTTGGTTTTATCGTCATACCCTACTGCTAACACTGCATGACCACCAACCATACTTTCGCCAGTGGTTGGCATGTTTACCACTCCTGTTCTTGCCACTTCCTCACTTTCAAAACCTTCAAAAACGCTAAACCCAAAAACGAATGGGATACCTTTTGCAAGGCATTGTTTCAATAAAAAAAGACTCCTATTATCAATTCGTTCATAATCTGAAATAGTATGTTTAAGACCTTCCTCATAACATTCATCAGAAGGCTTTTCTTTAAACTCCCTGATAAGATAAGGCCACATAAGTTCATCACACACGCCTTGCTTATTTAAACTTTTTAGTCCATCCCGTATGTAAGCGCCGGAATCCTGATCTACTGTACCGGCAATCCATCTTTCATTATAATAAATATATAGCCGTGAAGGGGTAAAAACTGGCTTATTTTGCTTCTTTAAACCAAACTCGTAAGCCCCACCAATAGCATTTCCGGTGCAACTACCTAACGATTCCTGGTCGTACACTGGGGTACACTCGTCTCTTAAATCCACTTCTTCCGGTAAAGGAACCGGACGGTAAATTTTAAA
>DATCWN010000154.1:0-10359 GCA_036566285.1 Hanamia sp. | reverse complement strand
TAGAATCACACCCCATTGCAGCCTCGTCGAACCCCATTGCGAAAGAATCCAACTTCATCGCAACAGAATCACAGCCTCGTGTGGATTCGTTTATGCTCTTTGCGGGAGCATCAAATACTATCGGGAAAAGTGCGAACCGGTATGGAATACTAAGGAACCGCATAAACAAAAAGATTTGTTTATCCTGTGGTGTAAGTCCTTATGTGAAGAATTAAACAGTAGTGGTAATGGAAGATGTTAGCACTGTTAATTAATAACATTGATATGTAAATATATATATTTTGATAAAAGAAAAAAATATTTATGATAGAAATTATTCGCTGTAGATATGTCGTTCACCATTTAACTATTTAACCCATAAACCAATAACCAATTAACCTCCATTTTGTTCCTTAACACGCATCACGTAACTTGGCGACTTTGAATAATATTGAAAAAATAAAATTATGAGTTATCATCCCAACGCAGACCGGTATCAACACATGGAATACCGCCGGTGCGGCAACAGCGGTTTAAAACTTCCCGCCATTTCACTGGGCCTTTGGCACAACTTCGGGAAAACAGACGATTATCAAAACTGCAGAAACGTTTTGCATACTGCATTTGATAATGGCATTACTCATTTCGATCTCGCCAACAACTATGGCCCTCCTCCCGGCGGTGGCGAAAAAACCTTTGGTAAGATTTTTAAAGATGATTTTAAACCTTTCAGGGATGAGTTGATTATTTCTTCCAAAGCAGGTTGGAAAATGTGGGAAGGGCCTTATGGAGATTGGGGTTCTAAGAAGTATCTCGTGGCAAGTCTCGACCAGAGTTTGCAAAGAATGGGATTGGATTACGTGGATATATTTTACCACCACCGCCCTGACCCGGAAACACCTTTGGAAGAAACTATGTCGGCGCTTGATTTGATAGTGCGGCAGGGAAAAGCTTTGTACGTTGGCATTTCAAGTTACCGGCCCAAAGAAGCAGCAAGGGCTTTTGAAATATTGAGGCAATTGGGAACGCCCTGTCTTATTCATCAGCCAAGATACTCTATGCTCGATCGCTGGGTAGAAGATGGTTTGCTGGATTTATTGGAAAAAGAAAAAGTAGGTTGCATTACCTTTTCCTCACTGGCGCAGGGGCTTCTTACCAATAAATATTTACATGGCATACCACCCGATTCCAGGGCAGGCAGGCATCTTGAAAACGGCGCTATCACGGATGCACAGGTTACTAATGAAGTAATTGAAAAAGTAAAACAATTAAATGCTATAGCCACCCAAAGAAATCAAACACTTGCCCAGATGGCGCTTGCATGGGTATTGAAAGATGAACGCATTACTTCCATCATCCTTGGTGCCAGCAAGCCTGCGCAGGTAACAGACGCCATTGAGGCAATAAAGAATTATCATTTTACAGGAGAAGAACTGGAAAAGATTGAGTCCGTTTTAAAGCAATAAGATTTATACTTTTCAATCTGTATCAAAAGAAAAACAGGAATGCCTTTTTATAGTTTATCCAAACAGGAAAGAGCAGAAGCGGTTGCAAAGATCCACGACAGCATCATAGAGGATTTTAATAAAGGCCGGTTACAAAACATTATTTCTTTCTTTTCGGATGAAGATACTTACATCAGGAAAGCAAGCTATTTATCCGTAGGCAAAATCTATTTTTCCAATGAGGAATTACAACTGCGAATAATTCATACTCTTGAAACGCTGCTGCAGAATGATGATTTTAAAATAAGGCAAACAGTAATAAATGCCGCTGGTGAAATCGGCAAAGCTGATTTTGAAAACGTAACACATTTTTTTGATAAAGGATTGTTTGACAAACATCATTCAGTAAGAAATGCCGTCATCGGTTCTCTGAAAAAAATGGGAGAAGTAAACCCGGTACCTGTTTTAAAATGGGCAAAACAATATTTACATCACACCGATAAAGAAATAAGAAGGGAAATTTGCCATGGCATAGAACTCCGCGGCAGAAAGCATCCGCAGGATATTTTGCCGCTCTTAAAGGAATTGCAATTTGATAAAACGGCGAGAGTGCGTAATACCCTCGTTCATGTACTTGGCCAGATTTCTTATAAGAAGGGATGCCTCGAAACCGTAATAAAAGAACTGCTTACATGGGAAAACAAACAATTGGTTACAGAAGCTTTGGAGGAAATCATTGACGTTCATTATCGGTATCGCAACTTTTCGGCATTGACACAAGAAGAAGCACGGGAATATATTTCAGCACACTTTTAATGGAGATTCATAATTTTCCGGAGGTAACTACAGTCCTTGTTTTGGGTTAATAAAAGGGGGATATGCAAGTTATTTTTCACTGCGGTTTTTCAGTTACGATTGCCTTTATTTATGAATAACCTGCATTCCCCCTCAAAATAAGATCCTTTAGATCAGGCCTAAGTTTATGCCTTTTTAAATTTATTTTTCACAGTCATATTTCCGGCCTCATCACAATTAACGATGAACCAGTTTTTTTCATCCTGTAAAATAAGCTGGTAAGACAATCCTGAATCATCCTGGATTTCGGTAATACCTTTAACAGACTTATTACTATACTTCTCTTTTATTTTTGAAGCAATAAAAGGGCATAATTTTTTTTCGTCATAATAACGGTAGGTACTGGTAATCTTTCCATCCAAACCATAAAAGACTTTACAAAGAATCCCTTTTTCTTCAAAGCTTACCTGGTAATAAGTATCCCCTTCATACCACCGGGTACTCTGTGCTTCAGGAAATAATTCTTTGAACCTTTTAATTACAGCCTGATCAATTGAGGTGGGAGTGGCACTGGCTGATAAGGTAAATAACATCGCTGCGCAAATAAGAATTTTTTTCATGGGTGATAGTTTTAATGGTGAATGATTGCACCAAATTACTATCATGCATTGCGCCTTAAAAGCAAACTATGTTTAATGGTATCGCGGCAATCCTAAGTCTGGGAAGAATAAAAATGACTTCACGTATTTTCGATATCTTAAAATGATTTTTCAGAAACTGAAAAGTGAATTCTGCCATTCTAAATTTTCCTGTTAAGTTTCTTTAACAGAATTACTTTTTGATGATGAATGGTTCAGCAGATACTGTTGATTGCTACTTTTGTAAAAAACCGGTAAGCGGTTTTATAAACTGTTCAAACGCTTCTATGTGTGGTAGATGCCCGACGTTTTCTATTTCTACCAAAATGGCATTGGGAATTTTATCACGGGTTGTTTTTCCCAATGTTTTATAATCGCCCATTGTCTTTCTTACGGCTTCCGATACCAAAGGCTTTCCCACCGCGGTTTTATCTCTTGTACCAATAATGAGAAGTGTGGGGCAACTAATATTTTGAAACTCATAGCACACGGGCTGTGTAAAAACCATATCATAAGTGAGCGCTGCATTCCAGGCAATTATTTTGAAATCTTTATTAAGCGTCCAGCCGGCTAATAGCTTTGCCCATGTGTCAAAGTTATCATTCCATTTTCCATCATAGTAATTACTCATCTGGTATTTTTTGATGCTTTCATAATTACTTTTCAATTCATTTTCATACCACCAGGTTACAGGCTTATAAGGCACTTTCAGTTTCCAGTCTTCAAGGCCAATCGGATTTTCCAAAACTAATTTTTCAGTAACATCGGGATACATTAATGCAAATCGTGTGGCCAGCATCCCGCCCATGGAATGTCCTAATACCGTAATCTTGTGGATGCCCAAACTATCCAATAAAGTCTTTGTATTTAAAGCCAGTTGCTGAAAAGTATATTGAAATGTTTTCGGCTTCGTGGATTTTCCAAACCCGATTTGGTCAGGCACGATTACCCGGTAACCTTCCTTTGTGAGAAACCGAATTGTGGAACCCCAATAAGCGCCGTTAAAGTTTTTACCATGCAAAAGCAACACATTTTTCCCATTATAGTTGGATGGTTTTACATCCATAAAAGCCATCTTTAGATCTTGCTGCTGGTTCTGTAATTTCAAAAATTTTACAGGATAAGGGTATTCGTAATTCTCCAGGTTAATATCAAGGTTTTTCAATTCAATGTGCTGGGAATACGAATTAAGAATTAGTAATGAAATGATGCAAGTGAATAGAAATCTTTTCATTTTAAAAAATCATTTACATGGTTGTTACCATTTTCACCGGGCTTGATTCAGGCACAAATTGGCGAGAACCCACAAAACCCGAAGGAGCCCAAAATCTTCTTCACCCTTTGAACAAGGGTTTATCAGTCAAAACTTCATGCTAATTTACCTGGGAGTGCGAGGTATATTAATCGCCATTATGAGGTATATTAATCGCCATTATTATGCCTTCAACTGTCGCAATAATCGCAGGCATACCAGGGATTAATTTAACATTATTTTTAAGCTGCCTTCTTTATTTTTCTCTTTTTCAGGGCAGAATTGATGAATGCGCTTAAGGATTTTACCGAAATACTTCCTTCCAGTTTTTCATCGTTAATAAAAAATGCAGGCGCTTCTTTTACACCCAGATCAATTCCGTGCTTTAAGTCATCCTGCACAAACCAGCCATATTTACAATTGATCAGGTCGTTTAAAAAAGCTTTATTGGTAACCCCTGCCTCTTTAGCATACGACTTCAATGTAACCGTTCCGAGGTGCCTGCGGTTGTCCAAAAGTATTTGGTGCATCTCCAGGAACTTTCCATCCTGTGCCGCGCCAATGGCTGCTTCTGCGGCTTTATGTGCCCTTTGGTGAATGCTTACCATAGGAAAATGTCGGAAATTAAAATTTATTTTTCCCTCGAATGTCTTCATAATTACTTTCACCACTTCATGCACCTGAGCGCATTTTTCGCTTTCATAATCCACAAATTGTGTCAAAGTAACAGTCGCTGCCGGATTTCCAATTATAATTTCTTTGGGGGGTATTACCGGTATTTCCTCTTTTCTACTAATCATTATTATATTTATTTTTTATTTTTTATTTTTTATTTCTTTATACGTTTTCCTTAAAAATAAGAAATCATCTCTTACAAAATAAACTTATTTTACACCGGACATACCGCTTTTCTCTTTTATTTGTGTTACTCTTTTCAAATTGCCAAGTTCTTTTCTGATAACAGGGGCTACTTTTGTTCCAAATAATTCTATTGATTTCATAGTTAATTGATGCGGCACATTTCCTATACTTGCCTGTGCCAGAAAACGAGTGTTACCAAACAATTCATGTTCATATAAAATTTTATCAATCACCTGCTGCACACTGCCTACCATTACGGCACCTTTTGGTAAACGTGAATAATCAAACTGCTGTCTCGAAAGCGGTGGCCAGCCTCTATCGCGACCAACGCGGTTCATCATCGTAGCATAATAAGGATAAAATTCATCACCGGCTTTTTGCGAATCTTCGCCTACATACACATGATTGTTGATACCCATCTGCAAAGTATTCATATCCCTGCCGTTCTTTTTTGCGGTTTCTTTATAAAGGTTTACAAACGGTACAAAATGTTCGGGCATGCCGCCGATAATGGCCAACATAAGCGGCAAATCCAATGTAGCCGCCCTTACGGCGGATGCCGGCGTGCCACCGGCTGCCAACCAAATTGGAATAGAGGGCTGATAGGGCCTGGGATAAACTCCACGGTTTTCAATTGAAGGCCTGAGTTTTCCTTTCCAGGAAATTTTTTCGCTTTTATTGAGTTTCAATAACAGGTCTAATTTTTCAGTAAATAGTTCATCATAATCTTCAAGGTGGTATCCAAACAAAGGAAAAGATTCAGTGAATGAACCTCTGCCCGCCATTATCTCTGCACGGCCTCCGGATAAATGATCTACTGTTGCAAAATTCTGGAATACCCGAACCGGGTCGTCTGAACTTAGCACGGTTACCGCACTAGCGAGTCTTATATTTTTAGTAAGCACAGCGGCAGCCGCCAAAATTACTGCCGGCGATGACACGGCATAATCCGGGCGATGGTGTTCGCCAATGCCAAACACATCTAATCCCAACTGATCGGCCAACTGAATTTCTTCCATCAAATCTTTAATACGCTGATGTGCATTAATGCCTCTTCCCGGAAGAGTTTCCGGCTGCATATCTGCGAAAGTAATAAGCCCTAATTCCATAATTAAATAATTTTATTGCTTCTAAATCTTTTATTTTTTTATCTCTAAAAACTCTTCTTACTGGTAAGAAACGAATCTGCACTGGCCTTGCCGCCACCCGCAATAAGTGAGACAAGCGCCAATCCAAACAGCAAAATAAAGTATTCCAAACCTTCGCCCTTACCCCCTTCCATACTCCAGTTCATAAAGAATCCGTTATGAATAATAGAGGAAAACACCACTCCCAAAAATCCACCGATGATGGCAAGCGAGGCTATACGTGTACCCAATCCGAAAAGTAAAAAAAGCGGGGCAAAAAATTCGATAAGTATAAACAGAAAACCAATGATCCAGGGCATGCCTACGGTTCCGGTAAAAAACTGCATAGTTCCGGTAAAGCCATAGCCTCCAAACCACCCTAAAAGTTTTTGCGCTCCATGGGGAAATATGGTAATGGCAATTGCAATGCGTGCTATTAGCGCGGCATAGTTGTTTGAATTTGTTGCAATGATCTTGTTCATAAATTTAATCCTTGTTTACTTTTTGATTAAATAATTCCCGTTTTCTTTTACCAAAAAACACTCCGTTTTTTAATGCTGAAATAAACAGCTCCTATAACCGCTGTTTCTCTCATCTCCATCTCATCTTTTTCACGGGTACAAAAGTACCACAGAGCACAGGTTTGTCCCAATGAGATAAGATAATAAATGCCGTTGATCTATATCACACAATTTTATTTGCGGGCGGCAAGATGGCTTCGTGTGCGGCTGAGGGTTTCACGGGTAATACCAAGGTAGGAAGCAATCATGTGTTGCGGTACCCGTTGAATACATCCGGGAAAATTCTTTACCAGTTTCAGGTATTTTTCTTCGGCGGTTTCAATCATAGTTCCCATTAATCTTCTTTGCGTAGCGATTAAATTATTCTGGATAAGAATGCGAAAATAGCGTTCAAATGCTGGGATTTTTTCAAGTAAAATATTCCATGACGGTTCTGTTATTAAGAGAAGCTCACAATCTTCCAAAGCCTCAACATTAAATTGAGAAGGTTCGCCCGTAAAAAAACTGTAAAGGTCTGCAACCCACCAACCCTCCATAGAAAATTGAAGAATAGGCTCGTTTCCTTTTTCATCAATTGAATAAGTACGTAACATACCCTTTTCCACAAATGCGGTGTATTTGCACACATCGCCATCCTGCAATAAGTATTGCCTTTTCCTTAATTTTTTTGGAGAAAAAAGTGTTTTGCAAAAATTGAATTCTTCTTCAGTAAGAGAAATGGTTTCAATTATTTTAGTATGTAGTAATTCGTACATAGAAACCGGCATTTTGCGAGCAAATTAAGGTATTTATGGGAAGCGCTTTTGTGAGAAGCAAAAATTTACAACAAGACAGATCTATCACGCTCTTGAGATTCTTATAAAAAATCTCCTCCTGTTTACACGACAATTTTTAAAAGTTAATCATAGATAGGCCCATAAAAAAAGCGGCCCGATAAGTCAGCCGCTAATACGAACAACCCAATATTTTTAAAATGGCAAATCGTCTGCCGGCTCTTCTACCTGTGAAGGCTGTGGAGAGTTTACAGGAGGCTTTGATGTAGCAGTAGTCTGGGATGCTGGCTGTTGATAACTTCCACCCTGATTACTCTGATTATTATCTCCCTTGTTTCCTAATAATTGAATATTAAAAACTACCATTTTCAAAGAAGCTGCATTTTGATTTTCCTTATTAAGATAACCTTCAGCTTCCGGTCTACCCTCAGCATAAACTTGCTGTCCCTTTTTAAGGTATTGAGCAATGGCTGTTCTGTCTGTCCAATAGGCGCATTTTACCCATGTCGTTCTTTCTACTAAATTGCCCTGAGAATCTTTGTATTTTTCTGAATGGGCAACATTAAAATTAATTACGGTTTTACCGTTTACTTCATTTTGGGTGCAATCGTTGCCAAGATGCCCAATGATTTGTAACTTAATCATGACTTTATTTTTTTATTTATGAATGGATGAATCGGAATAGCCGCACTCTCTTGTCGTCAAAGCAAAGCTAAATTTAATGAATTACGATAAACATAAAACATTTTAATTCATTTTCTTTTTCAGAGAACTTACCTGCTCCTGAAGATTGCTAACCAAATTCACTAACGAATCCACATCCCATCTTTGTTGTTGGGTAACTTTATTAATAATCGCCTGCGCCTGCCACATTTCCAACACATCAGCCGTTTGTACATGGTATGGCTGAAACGCAGGATTGTCACTTACGAGGGTTAATTTATTTACGTTTTTGTTACTCTTAATTACGCGCTTGTACACAATGCCTTCGCTATTGCTCACTACTATATAAGCCGCGTTATTTTTTACATTCTCTATCTTCTCCACTTTCTCGCCCACAATAATGCTGCCGCTTGGCGTAGGCATCATGCTATCTCCTATTATTTCAAAAGCGCGGTAACTTCCACCGGTAAGCATCGGAAGTGTAAAGGTATTCAGCTCATCAATGAACTCGCTATCTCCATAACCTGCGAGATAACCTGCTGCTGCTTTTACCGGTACAAAATGAATAAGGTTTCTATCGGCAGTCATCATTTTCATCTGCCTTCTTTTGGCCAGGTAACTAGAACCATTCGTTTTACTTAAATCGTGTAATAAAAGTTCGTCGAGTGTAACTTTAAAAATTTCGCTAATCAATTCGAGAACTTCCAGGCGGGGGTCAGCTCTTCCTTCTTCATAAGCGCCAATTAAAGAGCGTTTGATATTGAGTTTAGAAGCAAACTCTTCCTGCGTCCAACCACGAAGCTTGCGTAAATATCTTAAATTTTGACCTGCTACTGACATAACAACTAATTTATTTAGAACAAAAATACTAATATTTTTAGTTCCACCAAATTTTTTGGAATATATTTTCGCCGTAGTTTTCCAGGACTTTTTTTGCCATGCACTGCTCTATATTTTTTAATAAAGAGATGCACAATAGCAATACGATTTTTTTTACCAGATAGCCTTTTTTAATTTTTTAATTATTCATTTTTTACATCGTACTTCGTACATCTCCGAAAGGAGTCCTTTGGACAAACATCGTACATTATAATAGATGAAATATTACATTATAGCTGGAGAAGCATCGGGCGATTTGCATGGAAGTAATTTGATAAAAGAATTACAGAAACTGGATGCACACCCTACCATCAGGTGCTGGGGCGGCGATAAAATGAAAGCCACAGGAGCCAACCTGGTAAAACATTACAAAGAGCTTGCCTTTATGGGCTTTGCTGAAGTGATTAAAAACCTTCCGGCTATTTTAAAGAATTTTAAATTTTGTAAAAGAGATATTTCCGCCTTCAGCCCTGATGTGATCATCCTTATAGACTATCCCGGATTCAATTTGAGAATGGCGAAGTGGGCAAAACAAAATAATTACAAAACAGTTTTCTATATCTCGCCGCAAATATGGGCGTGGAAAGAAAACCGCGTAAAAGCCATTAAAAAATATGTTGACAAAATGATGGTGATACTTCCTTTTGAAAAACAATTTTATAAAAAATGGAATTTTGAGGTGGAGTATGTGGGCCATCCTCTTGTACCCGTGGTAGAAACTTATATAAAAGAACATCCAGGAATTCAACCGGATACTCATACCATTGCATTATTACCCGGAAGCCGGAAACAGGAAATAAATACCAAGCTTCCGGTAATGCTTGAGGCTACGAAAAATTTTAAGGACTATCATTTTATTATTGCCAAAGCGCCCGCTATTGAAGATGAATTCTATGAAGGTTTTATAAAGGGACACGATAATGTAAAGATGGAAACTGACAACACGTATTCAATTTTAATGCAATCATCCGCTGCATTGGTAACCTCGGGTACGGCTACATTAGAAACCGCTTTATTTAATGTGCCCGAAATAGTGTGTTACAAAGCAGGAACCATTTCTTATGAAATTGGCCGCAGGCTTATTAAATTAAAATTTATTTGCCTTGTAAACTTAATCATGAATAAAGAAGTGGTAAAGGAATTAATTCAGCACAACCTTACGCCGGAAAAAATTACCATCGAATTGAAAAGTATTTTGTTTGATGAACAAAAAAGAGAAAAGATAAAACAGGATTATTCTCAGTTAAAAAAAATGCTCTCAGAAGGTGGCAATGCTTCTTTCAAGGCTGCAAAAAGTATTTATGATTTCGTTAATCACACGAATTATACTCACTAATTACACGAATTAGATTCACCAATTACACGAATTATATAGTTCACATCCAATACTAATGTTCACATTACCCCGCTAAGAATTAGTGTAATT